>DATJYA010000410.1:0-8011 GCA_035499835.1 Pseudolabrys sp. | reverse complement strand
AAGCGCTGCTCCAACTTCGCCACCAGCGCCGGCGGCGGATCGTCGGCGACGAAGTGGCGCGCCAGCTTGAAGGCGATGTGCTTCGCAGTGGCGGGATGGCGGGCGAGGTCGGCCAGCACCGCGCGCCCCTGCTCGACGCCGGTGTCGCGATAGGCCTTGCCGATCACCGTCTGCGGGCCGGGCTCGTGCAGGCGCCGGTGGAACTGGAATTCGCCGCCGTGGTCCGGATTGGTGTCGGTCGGCAGGATGGTCCAGCCGGTGATCACCTTGGCGAAGCTCGTCACGTCCTCCTGGGTGTAGCCGGTGCGCACGCCGAGCGTATGCAGCTCGAGAATTTCGCGGGCGAGGTTTTCGTTGAGCCCTTTGCCGCGGCGCACCCCGGCGAAGGAATTGGGGCCGATCGAGCGGGCATTGTCGAGATAAAGCAGCATCGCCGGATGCGTCTCGACGGCGAGCAGCATGTCGGAAAACTTGCCGAGCACGTGCGGACGGATGGCCTCGCGCTCAAAGGCGCCGCAAGTCGGCCGCACGCCGCCCTTGTCGGCGGAAACGCAGAAGTGGTTCGACCAGAACCAGACGAGGCGCTCGACGAAACCGGTATCGGCATCGAGCGCCGCCTGATAGCGCGCCTGCGCTTCGGCGAGATAAATCTGCTGCGGCAGGGGCGGGCCCGGCCTCTGCGCGTCCGCGCCGTTCATCGCATTGCCGTCGCCGCCCTCCATCTTCTGCACCTCGCGCGCCGCCTTGCGCTGCTGCTGGAAGCGGACGGCCGCGCGCAGCGCGGCATCGCCAGGCAGGAGTTCCGGATTGTCGATCAGGCCGGCGCGGGGTTTGAGCTCGGCAAGCAGGGCGCCGTGCGGGTCGGCGGCAATGCGGTCGATGTCGCCGGGACGCGGGCCGAAGCCAAACCGGTGCAGCGCCAGCGCGGCCAGCGCCTCGGGAGCAAGCGGGTCAGGACCGACCGCCATGGCTTACAATCCGCAAACCTCATCCCCGACCGGATAGTAGCCGGCGAGTCGTGTCGAGACTAGGGCAGCCGCCGTGGCGGAGTGGTAAAGGCCCAACCAATAATTGCGATGATTGCGTTAAGGCCCCGTAGCCACAAAAGGAACGCCCCGCCTCCACAAAGTGGAGACGGGGCGCGGCCGTTGCCTCAAACTCAGTAGCTCGCCTTGCCGTCGATCACGGCCTTGAGCTCGCGATATTCCTCGCAACTCGTGTTGCCGCAGATCAGCTTGACCTTCTGCAGGTCGTCCAAAGCCTTGAGGCGGTTGCCCTGTTCCATCTGCCACATGCCGTAATAGGACCAGGTGCGCACATGGTCGGGATCGGCGGCGAGCGCCTTCTCGTACCAGACCTTGGCGTCCTCATAGTCGCCGAGCCGGCGATAGGAATAGCCGATATAGTTGGCGACGTCGGGATGCTCGTCGCGGCCGAGCGCGTGCATGGCGGCGATGCCGGCGGTGTAGTTGCCGGCGAGGATCAATTGCCGCGCCGCGCGATAATCGCGCAGGAATTTCGCGTCCGCTTGCTGCTGCTCCTGCTGTTCCGCGGCGCCGCCGTCCTTCTTTTTCTTCTTGCTGTCATCGGAAGGCGGCGGATTGTCGGTGCCCATGGCGTAGACGGCGGCCGGCTTGAGGCCCATGGCGGTGACCAGCAAAGCGGCGGCAGCGACCATCGCCGTGCGGCGAAGCGCTTGGCTCAGTGTCATGAAGATCTCCTTTCGGGAATGGGCGGTCGCGGATACTACACCAAAACGGACCGTTCGTGCCCTTGTTTCACGTTAATAGCCGGTGCCGTGGGGAGGTTCGCGCGAAAAGCTTTCGGGATCGGACTGGGACGTGGTTTCGGCCGGCTTTTTCACCTTGGCCTTGCTGCTCTTCTGCTCGGCCTTTTTCTTGGCGCCGCTGTCGGCTTGCTGCGAGGGATTGTCGCTGTCGACGGCGTAAAGCGGTGTGGCGGCGATACTCATCGTGAGCAGGCCGGCGGCGGCGAAAATGCCGATGCGGCGAATCGTTCGGGCAGCACTCATGCAGGTTCTCCTCTCGCGCAACGAAGTAGTGCGTCAGCAGAGAAACAACAAGGAAGCGCCGCCTAGTCCCGGCCGCGAAAAAATCTTTCGGCCGCGATGCCAAGGCGGCTTTTGCCGCGGCAGGGCCATTTTTTTGCCGCGCTTGACTTGATCCGGCATCGGAGGGAACATTTTGCCGCGTTGGTTCCTCGGGTAACGCCGGGGACGAAAGAGGGAACACGGAATTCCGCGTCAAACGGATAGTCCGTGGCTACCCCCGTAACTGTAAGCGGCGAGCTTCAAGTCCATCGTGGCCACTGGGTAACTGGGAAGGCCGGACCGCAAGCAACGACCCGCAAGCCAGGAGACCTGCCAACGCGGTCACCCAACCGGTGGACGGGGCGTCCATACGGAGCGGTCTTTCGCAGCGGTGACGACAATGCCGGTGCGAAGGCCGTGAGAGCTTTCTCCCACGACTTCGACGGTTGAGCGTCGCGCGTTGCTTTGGCGTGTTGCACTCACTCGTCCTTCGCACCGGGCTTGGTCTCACCCGATGCGCCCGCGGATCTCACGCCGGCGCAAACGAAGGAACGTTGTGTCATGGGACGATATGGATATGGACCCGCAGCGGTCGTTGCGCTGCTCATGCTCGCGCCGGCGGCGCGCGCGCAGGATAATTCGCAGGGCGCCACTCAGGTACTGCCGCCCATCGATGTGACGACGAGTCGCGTGGGGATCGGCATCACCGGCGCCTCATCCTCGGTGATCACGGCCGCGGATATCGCGCGCTCGCCGGCGCAGAACCTGCCTGACATTCTGGCCCAGCAGACCGGCGTCCAGATCCAGCATCTGTTCAGCTCCACCAACGGCTCGCGCGACGCGGTCGATCTGCGCGGCTTCGGTGCGTTTGCCTCGTCGAATGTGCTCATTCTGGTGAACGGCCGTCGCTACCAGGACTTCGATCTGCAAGGATTCGATTTCTCGTCGATTCCGCTCAACAGCATCGAGCGCATCGAGATCACGCGCGGCAACAGCGGCGCGGTGCTCTACGGCGACGGCGCGATCGGCGGCGTCATCAATATTGTGACCAGGACGAAGGCGCCGCAAGGCGCCAACGGCCGCGTCGAGGCGCTTGTCGGTTCGCTCGGCTATCGTGAAGGCCGCGCTTCCGCGAGCGCGGCGTCGGGGCCGTGGTCTGCCGGCGTCTTCAGCAACGCGATCGATTCGAACGGCTATCGCATCAACAGCGCCCTGCGCCAGCGCAATATCAATGCGAACCTGAACTATGCCGCGAACGGGTGGGGCGCCTATCTCACCGTCGCCGGCGACCGGCAGAGCCAGGGCCTGCCGGGCGGCCTCAACAATATTCCCGGCAACTATCCCTACACGCTCGATACGCCGTGGCAATCGATCACGCCGCTCGATTGGGGCGACAAGCAGGGCATCAACGTCACCGGAGGCTTCGACGCAACGCTCGGCAACGGCGTCGATCTCATCGTCGACGGCGGCGTGCGGAGGAAGTTCCAGCAGGCGCAGTTCTTCAACTACCTCGACCCGGTCACCTTCATCTACAACATCGCAGCGGCGTCGCCGATGAACTACGTCGACACCGTGATGACGACGACGTCGCTGACGCCGCGCCTCGACGTGACGCTGCCGCTGCTCGGCCTGCCGAACCGGCTGCTGACCGGCATCGACGTCTACAATACCCAGTACAATTCCGACCGGCCGACGCAGCCGGGCATGGCGCCGGTGCACAGTTACGACATCCGGCAAACGACGGCGGCGCTTTACGGCATGGACACGCTGACGGTGCGCTCCGACACCGACATTTCATTGGGCGGGCGCCTTCAACGCAACATGGTCAAGGCGCAGGATGTCTACAGTGCCGTCAACGATCCGAATGCCGGCTTCTATGCCAACAATCCGCAGGCTCCGGCGCTCGACAGCGGCGAATGGCAATATGCCGCGCATATCGGCATCGAACATCGCCTGAATTCGGCATTTACGGTGTTTGCCCGCGCCGCGCGCGCCTTCCGTCTCGGCAATGCCGACGAACGCGCCGGCGCCGGCGGCCCGTTCGTATTCGCGGTGCCAAGCTTCGATCTGAAGACGCAGACGTCCTACGATGTCGAGGGCGGCGTCCGGGTCAATTCGGGCCCGTTCTCCCTGCAATCGAGCGTCTATCTGATGCGGCTCAGGAACGAGATTCATTTCCTGCCCGCGTTGGGTATCGACACCAATCTCGATCCGACGCAGCGCCGTGGCTGGGAAACCAGCGCTGCCTATGGGCTCAACGACGCGATGCGTCTGCACGGCGGCGTCGCCTATACCGACGCGACGTTCCGTGAAGGTCCCTATGCCGGCAATGAGATCCCCCTGGTGTCGCGCTGGTCGGGCAACGCGGGGCTGACCTGGGACATCGTCCGGGAGTTGCTGACGCTCGATCTCACCACGAACTTTTTCGGATCGCGGCGCATGGACAACGACCAGATCAACCAGCAGCCGCTGATCCCGGCCGAGGCGACCGTCGACGTCAAGCTCGGCGGCAAATACCAGCATTTCTTCTGGTCGGCCTCCGTGCTCAACCTGCTCGACAAGCAGTACTTCGACTATGCCATCGCGAGCGGTGGCATCGCTGCCGGCCCCTTCTTCCCGACCGGTCAATCGCCGACGATCGGGTCCTACAGCGGCTATCCGCTTGCCGGCCGCACATTCCTCCTGCAGGCGGGCGCCACGTTCTAGAGCGGCGCCCACATCGTGGGTGCAAGCTCGAAGCCCGACGCCGTCTTGACGATGTGCCCGCAGGCCGGGAAGGGGAAGTGATAGGCCTCGACCAGCATGCGGTCGCTGGCGGCGCGGTCGAGCATGGCAAGGCGTGCTTTCGCCGCGAGCGCGCCGTCCATGTCGTAGCTCGGCTGCCACTGCGGGTGGCGGACGAACAGATAGGGCTCCCTCGCGGTGTCACTGATCACCAGCAGCGATTGATTGCCGGAGTGAACGGCGAAAGCGGTGTGACCGGGCGTATGACCATAGGCCGGGATCGAGACGATGCCGGGCGCAACCTCGGCGCCCGGTCTGAATTGCCGCACCTCCCTCGCGATATCCTTGAAGATGCGCCGCGCGTTGAGGAAATAGCCGTGTACCGACTTTGGTACGCCGGTCACGTGCGCGTCGTCCATCCAGTAGGACCATTCCGGTTCCGGCACCAGGATTTCGGCATTGGCGAAGACCTTGCCGCCGTCCTTGGTCTTGATGCCGTTGATGTGGTCGGGGTGGAAATGCGAGATGACGATGGTGTCGATATCGGGGGGCTTGACACCGGCGACGGCCAGATTGCCGTTCATGAAACCGGCTGAATCGGTGATCTGACCGGCGGTGCCGGTATCGATGAGGATGAGTTTCGATCCGGTATTGACCAGCAGCGCGGTGAAGCTCACCGGCAGCACATTCGGCGGCAGGAAGGCGGCGGCGAGCGCCTTGTTGACCTCGACGCCGTTCGCATTGCGCACGAAGTGCCCGTCGATCGGCAGAAACCAGGTGCCGTCATAGAGCGCGGTGAGCTGGTAGTCGCCGAGCTTGTAGCGATAGACACCGGGGCCTTGCGTGGCGGCCGCCGGCGCAACGGCCCTGGCCGGACGCGCGAGCGCGGCGCAGCCGGCGGCGAGCAGGGGGCCGGTCAGGAATGAACGGCGGCTGGGTTGGGACATTGTCCACCGATGTCGGACACAAGCACGGCATTTCTTCGGCGGCTTGCAAACACCGCGCTGCGGAATTTATTCGAGACGTCGTGATCGGCCGGGCGATATGATAGGCGCAAGGCGGCAATAGGCGGAAGCGGGGAAACCGGGATGCGATTGTTGCTGTTCGCTTTGGCGCTGTCGGTCGCCGGCTGTGCCACCGATGTCGGGCCGAGCGAGGCGGAGCTCAAGGCGCAATGGGAGGCGCAGAACGTCGTCCCGCAGACCTACAAGCAGGACCTGCTCGCCTTCCTGCGCACCTATCTCAACGATCCGAGCCACGTCCGCGACGCCGCGGTATCGCAGCCGCTGCTCAAGACCATCGGGCCCGGCGAGCGCTATATCGCCTGCGTGCGCTACAACGCGCGCGATAGCGGCGGCAAATACAGCGGCGACAAGATCGGCGCCGCGATTTATGTGTCGGGCAAGCTCGATCGCTTTCTCGACGGGCCACAGGCGCGCGAGTTGTGCAAGGACGTGGCTTTGGGGCCGTTCCCTGAACTGCTGAAGCTGCAGCGCTAGCGCAGGCGCGCGCGCGTACGCGCCGCGTTTGCCCAACGCGGCACGTTCAGATCGAGACAAAGGCCGAAAGTGAAAACGGGCGTCGAGGTCAAACGACCTAAAACCAGATCACTTGACCTTGAGGTTCTCCGCGGACGTCTTCCCACGGTTCTCGACGAGTTCGTACTGAACGGTCTGCCCTTCGTTCAGCGTGCTAAGTCCGGCGCGCTCGACCGCCGAGATGTGAACGAACACATCCTTCCCGCCTTCCTGAGGCTGAATGAAGCCATAGCCCTTCGTCGGATTGAACCACTTAACGGTGCCCTGAGGCATGCTAGCTCTCCAAGAATTACCAACATGCCAGTTTGGCACAGTCGGAAAGAACCGAAAAGGTAGGGGACGGCCAGAAAGACACGACTTTCAAGTTATTTTTTCCGGGGTCAGATGCCTCTTTTTTGGTGCCGGGTGAGAGAATTGAACTCCCGACCAACGGTTTACAAAACCGCTGCTCTACCGCTGAGCTAACCCGGCTCGAAATGACAGCTACCAGCGTCATCTCGCGGCGGCAAGCGGCCAGCCCGTCCAAACTTGGAATAAGGAAAACGCCCCGCAACCGGAAGGCTGCGGGGCGTCATATTGTGAGGGCGTGGAGGCGGCCGCGCTGCGGCCGCCCGTCGTTTCGTTACATCTGGGTGATGTCGCGATCCTTGGTTTCGGGCAGGAAGATCAGCCCGACGACGAAGCTCATCGCCGCCACCACGATCGGGTACCACAGGCCGGAATAGATGTTTCCGGTCGCGGCCACGATGGCAAAGACGGTCGCCGGCAGGAAGCCGCCGAACCAGCCGTTGCCGATGTGATAGGGCAACGACATGCCGCTATAGCGGATGCGGGTCGGGAACAGCTCCACCAGCCAGGCGGCGATCGGCGCGTACACCAGGGTGACGTAGATCACCAGGATGGTCAGCAGGATCACCGTCATGACGTAGTTGATATCGGCCGGATTGGCGCTCGGCGGATAACCGTGCTTGGTGATGGCCTCGCCGAGGACCTTAGCGAAATCAGGCGTCGTGGTCGAGATGGTCGTGTCGCCGACCTTGACGCTCGCCTTGGTCCCTGCCGGCGCCACCTCGTTCTGATAGTTCACCGAACGCGAGACCAGCGCCGATTTGGCGATGTCGCACGAGGTGGTGAACTTGGCGGTGCCGACCGGATTGAACTGGAACGAACACTCACTCGGATCGGCAATCACCGTCACCGGCGACGCTGCCAGCGCGGCCTCCAGTTTCGGATTGGCGAAGTGCGTGAGCCCCTGGAAGATCGGGAAGTAAGTGATCACGCCCAGCGCAAAGCCGACAAGGATGATCGGCTTGCGCCCGATGCGGTCCGAGAGCCAGCCGAAGACGATGAAGAACGGCGTGCCGAGCAGGAGCGATACCGCGATCAGGATCTGCGCGGTCACGGCCGGCACTTTCAGCGTCAGAGTCAAGAAGAACAGCGCGTAGAACTGGCCACCGTACCAGATCACCGCTTCGCCGGCAGTGGCGCCAAGCAGCGCCGCGATGGCGATCTTGGCATTCGACCAGTTGGCGAAGGCTTCCGTCAGCGGCTGCTTGGAGCCTTTGCCAAGCTCCTTCATGCGGGCGAACACCGGCGACTCATTGAGCTTGAGCCGGATCCAGATCGAGACCGCGAGCAGGACGGCCGAGAGCAGGAACGGAATGCGCCAACCCCAGGCGACGAAGGTCGGCTCGCCCTG
>DATJYA010000409.1:0-5078 GCA_035499835.1 Pseudolabrys sp. | reverse complement strand
GACGCGATCAAGGCGATGTTCCGCAGCACCTTCAAGCGCGCGTTGATCCTGTCCGGCGGTTACGACGCCGCGCGCGCCGAAAGCGATCTTGCCGCCGGCAAATGCGACCTCGTCGCCTTCGGCAAGCCGTTCCTCGCCAACCCCGACCTGGTGGCGCGCTTCAAGAACGGCGCCGCGCTCAACGCTCCGGACATGAACACGTTCTACACCCCGGGACCGAAAGGCTACACCGACTATCCGGTGCTTGCCGCGGAGCGCCAGCCGGCCTGATCAGGCCTTCAACACGGACGGATCGACCGGCAGCGTGCGAATGCGCCTGCCGGTCGCGGCAAAGATCGCGTTGGTGAGCGCAGGGATTGCCGGCGGCAGCGGCGGCTCGCCGAGGCCGGTCGGCGAATGGTCGGTGGTGAGGAAGTGCACTTCGATCGGTCCCGCCTGCGACAGGCGCAACGGCGCAAAGCTGTCGAAGTTTTCCTGCACGACGCGGCCGTTCTCGATGATGATCTTCTGATTGAGCGCCTCGCCGAAGCCGTCGAGGATGCCGCCCTGCGTGAGATTGATCGCCGCCGTCGGGTTGATGACATGGCTGCCGATGTCGCCGACCGCCCAGACATGGTTGATCTTCACCTGCCCGTCATTGGCGACCGCTGCCTCGACCACCTCGGCGAAATAGCCGAGATGGCTGTAATAGACCGCGACGCCGAGGCCGGTGCGCGCCGCCAAGGTGCGCTGGCCCCAGCCGGAGACTTCGCGCACCTTTTCCAGCACGCCGCGGGCGCGGGCCGTGTTGAAGCCCTCGGCCCTGCCCGGCAGCAATTCGTCCTTGCCGAGCAGGTCGATCTGGAACTGCAGCGGGTCCTTGCCGGCGGCATGCGCCATCTCGTCGATGAACGACTGGAAGACGAAGGCAAGTCCGTTGTCGCCGGGCGCGCGCAGCGGCCCCGTCGGAATGCCTGACGCCATGAGCGAGGCGCCATAGGACAGGTTCGGCACGCGGCCGGCCGGGAAGGTGTTGGCGTCGAGATTGGCCGAGCTGGCGAAGCGGCCGTTATGGCCGAGGCTGACGAAATGCTGCTGCCAGGCGACGAGGCGGCCGTTGGCATCGAGGCCGCCCTTGAAGAAATGCCAGCCGGCGGGCCGGTAGAAATCGTGCTGTGTGTCGTCGGCGCGCGTCCACACCAGCTTGACCGGCGCGCCCGCGACTTTGGAGATCCATGCCGCCTCGACCATGTAATCGTTCATCAGCCGGCGGCCGAAGCCGCCGCCGATGCGCGTCATGTGGATGGTAATGTTGCCACCATCGAGGCCGAGCGTTCTGGCCACCAGCGCGCGCCCGGGCTCCGGATTCTGCGTCGGCGCCCAAAGCTCCGCCCTTGCGCCTTGCACATGCGCGGTGCAGTTCATCGGCTCGAGCGGCGCATGCGCGAGGAAGGGATAGTGATACGCAGCTTCCACCACTTTCGCCGCACCGCCGAGCGCGGCGGCGACGTCGCCGTCGTTGCGCAGAATCATTGCCGGCGTTTTCGGACCAAGGTCTGCCGCCTGGCGCGCGAAGCTGTCGCTGCTTTGCTGCGCCGTCGCGCCCTCGTCCCACTTCACCTCGAGCTTCTGCCGCGCCTTCTCCGCACGCCACCAGCTGTCGGCGACGATGGCCACCCCGGGCATCAGCCCGGTGAGATCGCGGCCGCCTTCGACGACGAAGACCCGGCGCACCCCGGGCAATTTGCCCACGGCGTCGAGATTGGCGCTCGCCACCTTGCCGCCGAACACCGGGCATTTCTGGAACACGGCATAGAGCATGCCCGGCACCACGGTATCGATGCCGAACAGCGGCTCGCCCTTGACCACGAGCGGGCTGTCATAGCCCGGGATCGAATGACCGATGATCTTGTAGGCCTTCGGGTCCTTGAGCTTGACCCGGTTGAGATTGGGAACGGGAAGCGCCGCCGCGGCCGTCGCCAGCGCGCCGTAGGCTTCGCTGCGGCCGGACGGCTGATGCTGCACCTGCCCGGACGCAGTCGAGCATTCGCTCGCCGCCACGTTCCATTTCTGCGCCGCCGCCTCGATCAGCATTTGCCGCGCCGCGGCGCCGACCTTGCGCATGGGCGTCCATTCGAGCGGCGTCGCCATGCTGCCGCCGGCGACCTGGCGGCCATAAACGTTGGAGTCGGCCAGCGTCTGTTCGATGCGCACCTGGCCCCAGTCGACGTCGAGCTCTTCGGCGATCAGCATCGGCAGCATGGTCTTGATGCCCTGCCCGATCTCCGGATTCTTCGACATGATGGTGACGGTGTTGTCCGGCGCGATGCGCACATAGGCGTTGAGCGTCGCGACGCCGCCTGCGGCCTCGCCCATGGCCGCGGCCTTGCTCAGGCCGGGCAGCGCGAAACTCAGCAGCAGGCCGCCGCCGGCGGCGACGCTGACCTTGAGAAAGTCGCGCCGCGACGCCTCTGCGGCCGCGGCAGGTTTCTTTGGTGACGAGCGGAGCTGCAACATGGGTCACGCTCCCTTCTTCGTCGCGGCGGCGCCGAGATCGGTCTTCGCCGCCTGCTTGATGGCCTGGCTGATGCGCGCATAGGTGCCGCAGCGGCAGATGTTGCCGTCCATGGCATTGACGATGTCGTCGTCGCTCGGCGTCTTGTTCTGCGCCAAGAGCGCCGCCGCCGACATGATCTGCCCGGCCTGGCAATAGCCGCACTGCACGACATCGACGTCGAGCCAGGCCTGCTGCAGCCGCGCGCCGATCGGCGTCGCGCCGATGCCTTCGATCGTAGTCACCGCCTTGGCGCCGACATCGGAAACCGCGGTCAGGCAAGAGCGCACCGGCTGGCCGTCGAGATGCACGGTGCAGGCGCCGCACAGACCGGCGCCGCAGCCGAATTTGGTGCCTTTCAGATTGACTTCGTCGCGCAGAACCCAGAGCAGCGGCGTGTCGCTAACGACATCGACCGTGTGCTCGCGACCGTTGATGCGGAGCGTGTAATTCATGGGAGGGCCTCGGCATTTCGTTCGCCCGCGCGGATAATAGGCTCCGGCGGGCGCGCGGAAAGAGATGGCCCATCAACTCTTAATGATGACACACCGGGAACCGCATGCGGCGCGGTGTAAAAAGGCCAGCAATGGCCTTCGCTTGCGCCACGCGCTCCGCCGAAAGCGGGCCCTGACCGGCAACATTGCATGGCGGCCTTGAGCCCAATTCAATGGGCGCCGGGAACGCCGGCGGCGGCGCCCTCGCCAAATCGACGGGAACGCCTTATCTACGCCCAATAAATGCGCGAAGCGAAAGAACACGCATGAATTCCAGTATTTCCTCCCTGATCGACCGCGCCGGCCTCGACCGCGGCAAGGTGCGCAAGCTCATCGGCCACGGCCTCGAGGGCGCCGACGACGGCGAACTGTTCCTCGAATACCGCCAGGCCGAGGCGCTCACCTTCGACAATGGCCGGCTCAAGCAGGCGACTTACGACACCACGCAAGGCTTCGGCTTGCGCGCGGTCAAGGACGAAGCGGTCGGCTATGCGCATGCGTCGGACCTGTCGGAAGCGGCGATTGCCCGCGCCGCCGAAGCGGTGCGCGCGGTCAAGAGCGGCCACAGCGGCCGCTATGCCGAAGCGCCCGGCCGCACCAACCGCAAGCTCTACGGCGACGACAATCCGCTCGGCGAGCCGGCCTTCGAAAGCAAAGTCAAATTGCTCGAGCAGATCGACGCCTATGCCCGCGCCAAGGATCCGCACGTGCGCCAGGTGACCGCGAGCATCGGCGCCACCTGGCAGGTCGTGGAAATCCTGCGCGGCGACGGCGAGATCTATCGCGACATTCGCCCCCTGGTCCGCGTCAACGTCGCCGTGGTCGCCGGCGACGGCAACCGGCAGGAGACCGGCTCTTACGGGTTCGGCGGGCGCGAAGGCTATCAGCGCTTCATCGACGCGCAGGCCTGGCAAGGCGCGGTGGACGAAGCGGTACGTCAGGCGCTGGTCAATCTCGAAGCGGTGCCGGCGCCGGCCGGCGAGATGGACGTCGTGCTCGGCTCCGGCTGGCCCGGCGTCATGCTGCACGAGGCGGTCGGCCACGGTCTTGAAGGCGACTTCAACCGCAAGAAGACCTCCGCCTTCGCCGGCCTGATGGGCCAGCGCGTCGCCGCCAAGGGCGTCACCGTGGTCGACGACGGCACCATCGCCGCGCGGCGCGGCTCGCTCTCCATCGATGACGAAGGCACGCCGACCAACCGCACCGTGCTGATCGAGGACGGCATTCTCATCGGCTACATGCAGGACCGGCAGAACGCGCGGCTGATGAATATGACGCCGACCGGCAACGGCCGCCGCGAGAGCCACGCCCATGTGCCGATGCCGCGCATGACCAACACCTACATGCTCGCGGGCACGCACGATCCGCAGGAGATGATCGCCTCGGTGAAGAACGGCCTTTACGCAGTGAATTTCGGCGGCGGCCAGGTCGACATCACCTCGGGCAAATACGTGTTCCAATGCACCGAGGCCTACAAGATCGAGGACGGCAAGGTGACCAAGCCGGTCAAGGGCGCCATGCTGATCGGCAATGGGCCGACCGATCTGCATCGCATCAGCATGATCGGCAACGACTTCGCGCTCGATCCCGGCATCGGCACCTGCGGCAAGAACGGCCAGGGCGTGCCGGTCGGCGTCGGCCAGCCGAGCCTGCGCCTGGACAAGATTACCGTCGGCGGCACCGCATAAGGAGCGCAAATGTCGACCACAGCGCAGAAACCCGCCAGCAAGGGCGTCATCCGCTCGGTGCTCGAACTGGCCGGCATCGTGCTCGCCGTGTTCATCGCCAAGGCCGCCATCGCCGAGCCGTTCTATGTGCCGTCGGGCTCGATGGAGCCGACGCTGATGATCGGCGACGAATTGCTGGCGACCAAATTTCCCTATGGCTACGGCACGGCGTCGCTGCCGGCGTTTATCGTGCTGCCGAACTCGGCGCATATCCTCCCCGGCATGCCGCAGCGCGGCGACATCGTGGTGTTCCGCTGGCCGGGCGACCGCAGCCAGATCTGGGTCAAGCGCGTGATCGGCCTGCCCGGCGACCGCATCGCGCTG
>DATJYA010000408.1:0-2645 GCA_035499835.1 Pseudolabrys sp. | reverse complement strand
GACGGAGGCTCTCTCGCCCCGTATTTGCCGGGAGTCGGGACCGGGCACAACCGGGAAAACGGGAAATCGTTCCGCTTATTCCGAGCTGAGGCCCGCCGGCTTGCCGGCGACGCTGACCAGCATGCCGCCGGCATAGAGACGCTTGGCGACCCGCTTGGCATCGTCGATGGTGACGGCGTCGATCATGGCGCCGCGGCGCTCGATATAGTCGATGCCGAGATTGTCGAGCTGGATCTGCGTCAATTGCGCGGCGATACGGCCGGACGTGTCGAGGCCGAGCGCGTAGGAGTTCTTCACATAGGCCTTCGCGGCCGCGAGCTCATCGGCGGTCGGGCCGCTCTCGGCCATGCGTTTGGTCTCGCTCTGGATGATCGCCAGCGCATCGCCGGTGCGGTCGGCGCGCGTCGCGGTGCCGCCGAGCACGACCGCGGCGCTCTTGAACCAGACCAAGCTGTCGGAGACGCCATAGGCAAGCCCGCGTTTCTCGCGCACCTCCCTATAGAGGCGCGAGGTGAAGGTGCCGCCGCCGAGGATATGGTTGACCAGATAGGCGGCCATGAAATCCGGGTCGCCGCGCTCGATGCCGGGCCCGCCGAACGTGACCACCGCCTGCGGCACGTCGATCGGGATGACGACGCGCCGGCCGAGCCCGGCCGCGGTCGCCCGCGGCACCGGCTTGAGGTTGTTCTTCGCCGGCAGCGAGGCGAAGGCGCGATCGATCAGCTTGCCCGCGGTTTCGGCGTCGACGTCGCCGACGATGGAAATCGTGAGGCCGTCGCGGGCGAAGACCCGGGCGACGTAGTCGCGGACGTCGGCGATGGCGATGCGGGGCACCGTTTCGAGCGAGCCGCCGCTTTCGAGGCCATAAGGGTGTCCGGGGAAAGCGGTTGCCCACCAACTGCGGCTGGAAAGATCGTTGGGGTTGGCGGCGGAACGGCGCAATGAGGCCAATTGCTGGCTGCGCATCCGCTCGATCGCCTCGGCGTCGAAACGCGGCGCGCTGAGCGCGAGGTGCAAGAGATCAAAGGCTTCGTCGCGATTGTCGTTGAGCGTGCGCAGCGAGCCATAGAAATAATCGCGGCTGACGCGGAAGCTGATTTCGATGGCGCTTCCTTCGAGCCTTTCGTGGAAGGCTTTGGCATCGAGGGGGCCGGCGCCTTCGTCGAGCAGGTTGGCGGCGAGACTGGCGGCGCCGGATTTGTCGGCTTCATCCTGGCTGGAGCCGCCGCGAAAGGCGTAACTGAGCGATACCAGCGGCACCGACTGCTCGCGCACCAGCCACGCTTCGATCCCCGAAGGGCTGACGATGCGCTCGATATTCATCGCCGAGGCGGGCGCCGCGGCGGTCAGCAGCAAGAGCGCCGCATATGCGAACCGCCGCATCATGATTTCTTCTCCGCCTGCGGGCTCGTATCCTTGACCAGATAGCCGGTGACCGAGCGCTTCTTGTCAAGCCATTGACGGGCGGCATCCTGCACCTGCTCCGCCGTCACGGCGCGGATGCGGTCGGGCCAGCGCTGCACGTCCTTGACGGTCGAGCCGGTGGTGAGCGCGGTTCCGTACCAGCGGGCGAGGCTCATCTGGTTGTCCTGCGCGTAAATTGCGTCCGCGATCAGCCGCGTCTTGACGCGCGCCAGTTCGTCGGAGCCGATCCCCTTGTCGGCAACCTCGGCGATGACCCCATCGATCTCGCTTTCGAGCTGCGGCAGGCCGACGCCGGACTGCGGCACGCCATAGACGCCGAAACTGGTCATGTCGAACGCCGAGCTGTCGTAAAAGGCGCCAGCGGAAACGGCGACATGCCTGCCCTGCACCAGCGCGCGATAGAGCCGGCTGTTCTCGCCGGTGCCGAGGACCTGCGCCAGCACCTCCAGCGCCTCGGATTCGCCCGGCTTGCCGCTGTGGAACGACGGCACCAGATAGGCGCGCTGCAGCATCGGCTGTTCGACGTGAGGATCAGCGAGCGTTAGCGAACGCGTGGCGGCGGGCCGCGGCTCCTGCGGGCGCTCGCGCGGGACGATGTTCTTGTTGGCCGGCAGCTTGCCGTAGGTGTCTTCGGCGAATTTGAGCGCCTGATCCGGCTCGATATCGCCGGCGACGACTACGATCGCATCGTTGGGCGCATAGAAGCGCCGGTAGAAGCCGATGGCGTCGTCGCGGCTGAGCTGCTCCATTTCGTGGCGCCAGCCGATCGTCGGCTTGCCGTAAGGGTGATTGAGGTAGAGCGCGGCGTCGATCTGCAGGCTCAGACGCGCCCGCGGATTGTTCTCGATGCGCATGTTCTCCTCTTCGAGGATCACGTCGCGCTCGGGCAGCACCACCTCGTCGGTGAGCTTGAGGCCGGTCATCCGGTCGGCCTCGAACTCCATCATCGACTTCAACTGATCGGCGGGGATGCGCTGGTAATAACCGGTATAGTCATTGGACGTGAAGGCGTTCTCGTGGGCGCCAACCGCGGCAACGGCCTGCGAAAAACGGCCGCTGGGATTTTTTGCGGTGCCCTTGAACATCAGATGCTCGAGGAAATGCGCAAGGCCCGACTTGCCCGGCGTTTCGTCGGCGGCGCCGACCTTGTACCAGACCATGTGCGTGACCACCGGCGCGCGGTGATCGGGAATGACGACCAGTTCAAGGCCGTTCGCCAG
>DATJYA010000407.1:0-5760 GCA_035499835.1 Pseudolabrys sp. | reverse complement strand
GCGGTGCTGTTTGCGCGCCGCGGCCTGCTCGGCCTGATCGAGGAGGCCGGCCGGCTCGTTTCTAGGAGGACAAAAACGTGAGCGCGGCGCTGCAGGTCGAGGGGCTCAATCGCAGCTTCGGCGCGCTGCGGGTGACACGTGACGTCGATCTTGTGCTCGAGCGCGGCGCGCGCCGGGCGCTGATCGGCCCAAACGGGGCCGGCAAGACCACGCTGGTCAATCTCATCACCGGCGTGCTCAAGCCGACCTCCGGCCGCGTGCTGCTCGACGGCGAGGACATCACCGCGACGTCGCAGGCCGAGCGGGCGCGGCGCGGCCTCGCGCGCACCTTCCAGATCAATCAGCTTTTCCGCGGGCTGACGGTGCTGGAAAACCTGTGCATGACCATCGGCGAGCGCGACGGCAACTGCAACAATCTCTGGCGCTCGGCCGGCGCCAAGCGGTCGGTGATCGACGAGGCGCTCGATCATCTGGAATCGCTGCGCCTTGTCGACGACGCGCTCAAGCTGGTGCGCGAATTGCCCTATGGCCGCCAGCGGCTGGTGGAAATCGCCATCGCACTGGCGCAGCGCCCGCGCGTGCTGCTGCTCGACGAGCCGGCGGCGGGCGTGCCGTCGTCGGAAAGCCATCTCATCCTCGATGTGGTCGCTCGCCTCGATCCCGACATCGCCGTCCTGATCATCGAGCACGACATGGACGTGGTGATGCGCTTTGCCAGGGAAATCACAGTGCTGGTGCAGGGCGCCGTGCTCACGCAAGGCACGCCCGAAGCGATCATGGCCGACGAAGACGTGCGTGCGGTCTATCTCGGCCAGGAGGGCCACAAGGGTAGCGCCCATGGCTGAGCGCGCGCTCGAACTCGACAAGGTCTTCGCCGGTTACGGCGAGACCGTGGTGCTGGAAGATATTCGCCTGACGGTCGATGCGGGCGAAACCGTGTCGATCATCGGTCGCAACGGCGTCGGCAAATCGACGCTGCTGTCGACGATCATGGGCCACACCAGTCTGCATGGCGGCACAATCCGCCTGCACGGAAAAGATCTGGTTCCGCTGGCGACCTATCGGCGGGTCGCCGCCGGCCTTGGCCTGGTGCCGCAGGAGCGGGAGATATTTCCGTCGCTGAGCGTTCTGGAGAACCTCGAAGTCGCGGTGCGGCAAGGGGCATGGACGGTCGAGACGGTATTTGAATTGTTTCCGCGGCTTGCCGAGCGCGCCGGCAACCGCGGTAACCAGCTTTCCGGCGGCGAGCAGCAGATGCTGGCGATCGGCCGCGCGCTGATCGGCAATCCGACCGTGCTGCTGATGGACGAGCCTTCGGAAGGGCTCGCGCCGGTGATCGTCGAGGAACTCGCCCGCGCGGTGAAGCGGCTGACGCAATCCGGCGGATTGTCCACGCTGCTGGTCGAGCAGAATTCACGGCTGGCGCTCGACATCGCGCCGCGCGCCGTGGTGATGGACCGCGGCCGCGTTGTTTACGACGGCACGAGTGACGAACTGCGCAACGATCCGGCCAAGCTCGAGCATTTGATCGGCGTTGCCAAGGCGTAGTAAAGCGCTGCGCCATGAAGCACAGCAGCGATCGTATTCTCACCACCCATGTCGGCAGCCTGATTCGCCCGCCGGCCCTGCAGGACTTCCTGCGCTTGAAACAGGCCGGCAAGCCTTACGACCATAAAGCCTACGACATGTGCCTGACCGAATCTGTGGCCGAGGTCGTGCGCCGGCAGGCGCTGGCCGGCGTCGACATTCCGAGCGACGGCGAATTCGGCAAGTCCATATCCTGGTCGCAATATGCGCTCGAACGGCTCTCCGGCTTCGAGCGGCGCCCGATCAAGAGCGAGGCCGCCAATCCGTTCAAGCGCGGCGCCGACCGCGCGCGCTTCCCCGAATTCTATGCCGAGCTCGACGCCCATGACGGCGTCGCCACCACGACGGAGGCGATATGCGTCGGCCCGATCAAATATACCGGCCAGGCGGAGCTGCGGCGCGACATCGATAATTTCAAGGCGGCGCTAAAGGATGTGAAAGTCGAGGAGGCATTCCTGCCGGTGGCGGCGCCGGCGAGCGTGATCCCCGACCGCAAGAACGAATACTACAAGAGTGACGAGGAACTTCAGACGGCGATCGCCGAGGCGATGCGCGCGGAATACAAGATGATCGTCGATGCCGGCTTCCTGGTGCAGCTCGACGATGCGCGCAACGCCGTCACCTACGACCGCATGGTGCCGCCGGCGACGTTTGCCGACTACCGGCGCTGGCTGGCGAAGCAGGTCGACCTCATCAACTATGCCATCGAAGGCCTGCCGGCCGAGCGCATCCGCTACCACGTCTGCTGGGGCTCATGGCCAGGTCCGCATGTCAGCGACGTGCCGCTCAAGGACATTGTCGATCTCATCCTCAAGGTGAAGGTCGGCGCTTATGTGATCGAGGGCGCCAACCCGCGCCACGAGCACGAATGGAAGGTGTGGAAGGACGCCAAGTTGGGGGCCGATCAGGTGCTCATCCCCGGCGTGATCAGCCACGCCACCAATGTGGTGGAGCATCCGGAACTGGTGGCCGAGCGTATCGTTCGCATCGCGAAATTGGTCGGCCGCGACAACGTCATTGCCGGGACCGATTGCGGCTTTGCCCAGGGGCCGTTCCATCGTCGCGTCCACCCGTCGATCATGTGGGCGAAACTGGAGGCGCTCGCCGAAGGCGCCCGGCTTGCGAGCAAGGAACTCTGGGCCTAGGCTTTGCTTAAGCGGCAATAAATCGGCACATCCGGGAAACGCACATGAACATCAGCGCGCAGCGTTCGAGTGGACTGAAAATTCCGTTTGATCATCAGCGCCTCGACCGGTTGATGGAGGCGGCGGGCATCGACGTCATCGTCGCCACCTCCAAGCACAACGTGCAGTATTTGCTCGGCGGCCACCGCGCCAATTTCTTCGACTACATGGATGCGACCGGCGTCACCCGCTATCTGCCGGTTTTGGTCTATCCGAAAGGTGCGCCGGAAAAGGCGGCCTATATCGGCCATCGCCTGGAGAAATTCCAGACGCAGGTGCAGGCGCTGTGGACGCCGGAAACGCAGACCAACACCGCGGGCTCGGTCGACGCCATGCAGAAGGCGGTCGACTACATCAAGAAGGCCGGCATCAAGGTAAAGCGCATCGCCGCCGAGTATGGCTTCCTGCCCTATGACGCCTCGATCGTGCTGCGCAACGCCTTTCCCGACGCCGAGTGGGTCGACGCGCTTTATGTACTCGAGCGTCAACGGGTGAAGAAATCTGCCGATGAACTGGCGAAACTGAAATACGCCTCCGAAGCCGTGCTGGCGTCGATGCAGGCGGTGATCGCGCGGTCAAAGCCGGGCACCAGAAAGGCCGACGTGGTCGAGTTTCTGCGCCGCGAGGAAACCAATCGCGGGCTCACTTTCGAATATTGCCTGATCACCTGCGGCACCAGCATGAACCGCGCGCCCTCCGAGCAGAAATGGGAGACGGGCGACATCATGTCGATCGATTCAGGCGGCAATTATCATGGCTATATCGGCGATATTTGCCGCATGGCGATCCAGGGCGAGCCGGACGCCGAGCTCAACGACCTGCTGGCCGAGATTGAAAGCATCCAGCGCGCGGCGATGAAGCCGATCAAGACCGGCGTCATGGGGCGTGAAATCTACGGCGGCGCCAAGCCATTGGTGGAGAAATCGAAGCACCACAATCACATCGAATTCCTCGCCCACGGCATGGGCCTCGTCAGCCACGAGGCGCCGCGGCTCACCGACCGCGGCCCGGTGCCCTATCCGGCAACCGATGCCGAGCTGCCGTTGGAAGCGGGCGAGGTGGTGTCGGTGGAAACCACTCTGCTGCACCCGACGCGCGGCTTCATCAAGCTCGAGGACACCGTTGTCGTCACCGACACAGGCCACGAGGTCTATGGCGAAGGCGCGCGTGGCTGGAACAGAGCAGGGACGGCGGCCTAGCGCTCCGAGCTTCGCCGGCCTGCGTCCATTGTCTCGACAAGCGACTCAAGCGCATCGGAGATCGCGACCGTAAAGTGTGTTCCGGGTTGCAGGTGCGCGATTGGCGCCGGCAGCCGCGCCAGATCGCGCGCTGCACGTGCGCGGATTTCCGGCAGGCCGGGCGCCGGCGCGATACGCTTGCCGCCGCGCATGACCGGCACAATCAACGCCTCGCCCGGCTGCATGTCGCCCTCGATCGTGAGGATGTCGACCATGATACGGCCCTCGGTGTCATAGGTGCGCCAGACCTGCTTGCGGCCGGGCCAGGTGGCCTTGCCCTCCGACAGCTTACGCTTCGGCTGCCCGGCGTATTCCTGCAGCTTGTAGGCGCAATCGAAAGCCGGCGCATCGACCGAGGCATCCAGATTGACGCCGATGCCGAAGCCGTCGATCGGGGCGCCCGCCCGCATCATCGCCTGCAGCACGTCCTCGGTGATGCCGCCGCTGACCAGAATGATGACGTCCTGCAGCCCGCCGGCGTCGAGGATGCCGCGCACCTTTTGCGCCATGAGGGTCAAGTCGCCGCTGTCGATGCGCACGCCGCGGATGGAAATGCCATCCGCCTTCAGCCGTGGCGCAAGCTCGACGACTTTGCGCGCGCCGGCCTCGGTGTCGTAGGTGTCGATGAGCAGAATGACCCCGTCCGGCCGCGCCCGCGCGAAATCCTCAAACGCGGTCATTTCGTCGTCGTGCACCTGGACGAAGGAATGCGCCATCGTGCCGACGATGGGCACGCCGTAGCACTCGCCGGCATGGACATTGGCGGCGCCGGCAAAACCGGCGATGTAGCTCGCCCGCGCCGAAAACAGACCGGCCTCGGCGCCATGCGCGGTGCGCAAGCCGAAATCGGACAGGATCTTGCCTGGCGCCGCCAGCACCATGCGCGCGGCTTTCGACGCGATCAGCGTCTGGAAATGCAGGATGTTGATCAGCCGCGTCTCCACCAGTTGCGCCTGCGGCAGCGGCGCGGTGATGCGGATCAGCGGCTCGTTGGGGAAGCAGACGGTGCCTTCAGGGATGGCGTGGACGTCGCCGGTGAAGCGGAAGTCCGCGAGGTAATCGAGCAGATTGCCGCGAAAGCGCTTGGTGCTTTTCAGCCAATCGATGTCGGCCGCGGAAAACCGCAGTGTTTCCAGATAGGCGAGCGCATCCTCAAGCCCGGCGGCGAGCATGAAGCCGCGCCGGGCGGGGAGCCGGCGCACGAAAAATTCAAAGACCGCTTCCTTGTCCTCGCCGCGATCCAGATAGGCCTGGATCATGTTGAGTTCGTAGAGATCGGTGCTGAGAGGGCTGGTCGCGGGAGTCATCGCGCCGGGTTGTAGCGGAGATCACGATGGCCACGCCAGTGCGCCGATGTCGGAGCCGCCATGCCGTTACGGCTTCTTGTGCGGGAGGCCCCGCATTCCGCCGATCATCGGCGACGTCATCTTGGGGCCGACGAACTCCCTGGTCGTTTGCGTTTCCAGGACCAGCACCTTGACCCTGCCGCCGGCGGCGAACCCGCTTGTCTCGATTTTGTCGCCGGGAAGATGGTCGCCACGTTTAAATTGCGGCTGGGTCGATTCCAGAACCACCATCTCCGCGCGGGCGTCCGCGACAAGGAATGCGGTGACTGCAAGACCGCAGCAAAGCGCGAGCCTTATGACCGACATGCGACCCTCCGGACATGCAACCGAACGATCAGATGTGCTTCCGCATGCTGTAATGGCCGGCCGCAATGCCCAGTGTTCCCCCGATGAAAATCGCGGTGA
>DATJYA010000406.1:0-2641 GCA_035499835.1 Pseudolabrys sp. | reverse complement strand
GGCGACCCCGACGAGGCGGCGGTGGCGCTGCGCGCGCTCGCCGCCGACGGCAATCCGACGCTCGCGCCGGCACTCGATCTGTTCGAGACGCGCACCGGCTTTCTCGCCGCGCGCGGCGTCGACGTGAAGCGCGTGCGCTTCTCCACCGCCTTCGGCCGCGGCTTCGATTATTACACCGGCTTTGTCTTCGAGCTCACCGATCCTGCGCGCACCGGCGATCCACTGGTCGCCGGCGGCCGCTACGACGGCCTGTTGACGCGGCTCGGCAGCGCCGAACCGATCCCCGCCGTCGGCCTCGCCGCCTGGATCGAGCGGCTGGCGATCTACGGAGGCGCGGCATGAGCGCGCTGGTGCTGGCGGTGCCGGCGAAAGGCCGGCTGCAGGAAAACGCCGAGGCTTTCTTCGCCCGCGCCGGCCTCGCGCTGGTCAAGCCGCGCGGCGCCCGCGACTATCGCGGCACCGTGGCCGGGCTCGACGGCGTCGAGGTCGCCTATATTTCCGCTTCTGAGATCACTTCGCAGCTCGCCGCCGGCGCCGTGCATCTCGGCGTCACCGGCGAAGACCTGGTGCGCGAGATGATCCCCGGCGCCGACGGCAAGGTGGTGCTGATCGAAGGCCTCGGCTTCGGCTTTGCCAACGTCGTGGTGGCGGTGCCGCAGGCCTGGATCGACGTGCGCACCATGGCCGACCTCGACGATGTCGGCACCGATTTCCGTCACCATCACGGCCACAAGATGCGCGTGGCGACGAAATACGTGAACCTGACGCGGCGCTTTTTCTCCGATCACGGCATCATGGACTACCGCATCGTCGAAAGCTCCGGCGCGACCGAAGGCGCGCCCGCCGCCGGTACCGCGGAATTGATCGTGGACATTACGACAACAGGCACGACCTTGGCCGCCAACGGCCTCAAGGTCATCGACG
This sequence comes from Pseudolabrys sp., assembly GCA_035499835.1. Lineage (GTDB taxonomy): Bacteria > Pseudomonadota > Alphaproteobacteria > Rhizobiales > Xanthobacteraceae > Pseudolabrys. The sequence continues at coordinate 1,717 of DATJYA010000406.1, read as the reverse complement.
ATGGCGTGATCCTGCGCTCGCAGGCCAATCTGGTCGCCGCGCGCAGCGCCAACTGGGGCGAAACCGAACGCGCAACGGCGCGCGTCATTCTCGACCGCATCGCCGCGCAGGCGCGCGCCCGCGCCTTCCGCGAAGTGCGGGCGCGCTTTGCCGCTTGCGACGCGCGGCTGGTGGAGACGGCGAAGGAAAAGTTCGGCGTCGCCACGCCGTTCGGCGGGCCGACCTCGTCGGGCATGCTGACGCTGCATTGTCCGCCCGATCGGGTCTACGCGCTCACCGGTTTTCTGCGCGACAACGGCGCCGAAGCGGTGGCGGTCGCCGATCTCGGTTATGTGTTTTCGAAAGACAACCCGCTCTACGCCAAGCTGGAAGCGGGGCTGTAAGCAATACATTCAACGGTCATGCCCGCGAAAGCGGGCATCCAGTACTCCGTGTCTTCTCCGTAAAGCTGCGGAGTACTGGATTCCGGGTCTCGCGCTGCGCGCTCGCCCGGAATGACAGCTACAAACTCGCGTAATCGATCGGCCCGGTGCGGTCGAGGGTGCGGCGCGCCGGCGGCAGCGGATATTTGAGCCCCGTGGCGCAATTGAACAGCACCACCCGATCGCCGCGGTCGACCCGGCCGTCGGCGAGGCTCTGCTTGTAGGCGGCGTAGGTTGCCGCACCTTCCGGACAGAGCAGAAAGCCCTCCTCGCGCGCCATCTCATCCAGCGCTTGCGTGATCGCATCGTCGGACACGGCAATGGCGAAGCCGCCGCTCTCGCGCACCGCGCGCAGGATGAGAAAATCGCCGATCGCCTGCGGCACGCGGATGCCGGAAGCGATGGTATGCGCATTGTCCCAGCGCGGCGCGTGTTGCTCGCCGGCTTCGAAGGCGCGCACCATCGGCGCGCAGCCCGCCGCCTGCACCGCGATCATGCGCGGCCGCTTGCTGCCGATGAAGCCGATCGCCTCCAGCTCGGCGAACGCCTTCCACATGCCGATGAGGCCGGTGCCGCCGCCGGTCGGATAGAAGATCGCATCCGGCACTTGCCAGCCGAGCTGTTCCGCGAGTTCGAGCCCCATCGTCTTCTTGCCTTCGATCCGGTAGGGCTCCTTGAGCGTCGAAGTATCGAACCAGCCGACCTTGGCCTTGCCTTCGGCGACGATCTTGCCGCAGTCGTCGATCAGGCCGTTGACGCGGTAAACGCTCGCACCCTGTAGCGCGATCTCGCTGACGTTCACCTCCGGCGTATCATCGGGGCAAAAGATCGTGCTCTTGATGCAGGCGCGCGAAGCGTAGGCCGCGAGCGCTGCCCCGGCATTGCCGTTGGTCGGCATCGCCATGTGCCTGATGCCGAGGGCTTTCGCCATCGACACCGCCATCACCAGGCCGCGCGCCTTGAACGAACCGGTCGGCAGCCGGCCTTCGTCCTTCACCAAAATCTCGCCGCCGCCGAGTTTCGCGGCGAGTTTCGGCATGCGCACGATCGGCGTCATGCACTCGCCCAGGCTGACGATGTCGGCGGCGCGGCGCACCGGCAGCAGTTCGCGATAGCGCCATAGATCCGGCGCACGGCGGGCCAATTCCTCCCTGGTCAGGACCTTGCGCACGCCGGCAAGGTCGTAACGCACCAGCAACGGCTTGCCGGCGCGCGACAGATTGTGCACGCGGTCGGCTTCGTAGCGCTCGCCGGTCATCGCGCATTCGAGATGGGTGACGAAGCAGGGCCGCTCG
>DATJYA010000405.1:0-3410 GCA_035499835.1 Pseudolabrys sp. | reverse complement strand
ACGCGGTTTTCCAGCAGCGCCAGCCGGTCGGGCGTGTAATAGGAAAGCGTGTGCCCGCGCTTCTGCGCCTCCAGCAGCAGGGCGAAAGTGGAATCGCCCTTGACGTTGATCCGCTGGATCGGATCCATCTGCACCGCAATGTTCAGGCTCATGCAATGTCCCTTGTTAAACCAGGCCAAATAAACCGTTAATATTTTACCGCCAGTATGGCGCGCAAACCTGGAATGTCTGGGGTGGGGCGCGCGGTGACTTTGCCGAAACTTTCGATTGCCGCTAAGCTCTATGCCATCTTCGCCTTGATGGCCAGCATCACGCTGGCGCTGTCGGTCGGCGCGGTATTCAACGCGCGCCATCATGCCGCCCTCACCGACGAATTCGAATCCGCCAACGCCGGCACCTGGAACGTCGAGCGCGTCAACGGGCTGATCTATGCCGTCGTGATGGAATCGCGCGGCGTCTATATGTCGCCCGACCTCAATAGCTCGAAAATCTATGCCGACGGCATTCTCAAATTCAACGCGCAGCTCGCCAAGGTCGTCGAAGACTGGAAGAAATCGGTGCGCTCGGACGATGCCGAGCTGTTCGCCCAGTTCTCCCGGCGCATCGCCCAGTTCATCGACTTCCGCCGCGAATTGGCCCGCCTCGGCACCGAGGTAAGCCCTGCCGCCGGCCGCACGTGGGGCGACAACGACGCCAACCGTTCGGTGCGCAAGGCGCTCAACCAGGATCTGGAAAAGCTCGCCCAGCTCTACGCCGCCCGCGCCAACCGCATCTACGAGCAGATCGACAGCGGCATCGACGAGGCGGCGCTTTGGCTCAGCATATTCGCCGCAATCGCCGTCATGCTGGCCGCCGCCGGCGTGCTGGTCATCTCCCGCGGCATCGCGCGGCCGCTCGCCGCAATCACGCGCATCACCGAAGCGGTCGCCGCGGGCGAGGCCACCGCGGCGGTCCCGTTCTGCGAGCGCACCGACGAGATCGGGGCGCTGGCGCGCTCGATCGGCGTATTCCAGGGCGCCATGCGCAAGAACGAGGAGCTCAATCGCACGGTCATCGGCGATGCCGAAGCGCGGGCGCGCCAGCAGAAGCAGATGACGAATGAGATCACGCGGTTCTCCGCGGACGTGGAAGCGACGCTTTCCGAGCTTGGCCGCATCAGCGACCAGATGCTGGCGGCCTCGACGCAGCTTGCCGGCGCCGCCGACGGCGCCGCCGACAAGACCGCGCGCGCCGCATCGGCGTCGTCGGAAGCCTCCACCAATGTCCGAGACATCGCTTCGGCCGCCGACGAGCTGTCGGTCTCGGTGTCCGAAATCGACCGCCAGGTGGCGCAATCCAATGCCATCGCGGTCAAGGCGGTGGGCGAAGCCGAGCGCACGAATCTGGCGGTGAAGGAACTCGATGACGCCGCCGCGCGCATCGGCGATGTGGTCAAGCTCATCACCAACATCGCCGAGCAGACCAACCTGCTGGCGCTCAACGCCACCATCGAGGCGGCGCGCGCCGGCGAAGCCGGCCGTGGCTTTGCCGTGGTCGCCGGCGAGGTGAAGGCGCTCGCCGGGCAGACCGGACGGGCGACAGAGGAGATCGGCGCTCAGATCGCCGCCATGCAGCAAGCCGCCATGCGCTCGATCGAGGCGATTGCGGCGATCGAGCAGACCATCCGCGACATCGGCGATATCAGCGGCACGATCGCCGCCGCGGTCACCGAGCAGGGCGCGGCGACGCAGGAGATCGCGCGCAGCGTCGAGATCGCCGCCAGGCGCACGCGCGAGACCGCTGACGAGGTCGGCGCCGTCGGCGGCGCGACCGAAGATACCCGCACCAGCGCCGGCGCGGTGAAGGCGGTGGCCGACGATCTTGGCCACGTTGCCGGGCGCATCCGCGCCCAGGTCGACGAATTCTTCGACCGCCTCAGCGCCTAGCGGACTCGCAACGCTAGCTTTCGAACGCCGCCGGGATGTGGCGCGGCAACTTGCCCGGCGCCACCAGGATGGCGTCGAAACGGATGTCGCGGATCGTCGGTTGCGGGTAATGCGCGAGCCACAGCTCGGCCGCGGCGGCGATACGCTGCTTCTGTCGCGGCGTCACCGACTCGGCCGCCTCGTCGAGGCTTGCCCGCGCCTTGACCTCGACGAAGATGAGCAAATGCCGGCGGGCGGCGATGATGTCGATTTCGCCGAGCGGGCTCTTCCAGCGCCGCGCCAGAATGCGAAAGCCGTGGGCGACGAGCCAGGCAGCGGCGCGGCTTTCCGCGGAAATGCCGACGCGGAACGCGGCGATTTTCTCCGGACGCGCGGCGCGCGCCGTACCAACCGGCTTTGCCGTTCGCCGCGGCTTCGGCGTGTCATCCTGCATCGCCGGCATCCTTCGTGAGCGCCAGCGCGCGCTGATAGACCTCGCGGCGCGGCCTGCCGGTCGCCAGCGCCACTTCGCCGACGGCGTCCTTGACCGAGACGCGGGCGAGCGCCTGGCGCAACAATTCATCGACGTCTTCGGCGTGCGATTCCTCTTCGGCGGGCGGCGCGATGACGATGACGAACTCGCCGCGGGTTTCGCCGCCGGTTGCGTAGTGGTGGGCGAGTTCGACAAGCGAACCGCGGCGCACCTCCTCGTGCAGCTTGGTCAGTTCGCGACAGATCGCGGCGGCGCGGCGTCCAAGCGCGGCGGACAAATCGGCGAGCGCATCGGCGATGCGTGGACCGGTTTCGAACAGCACCAGCGTGGCCGGGATCGTCGCCAGCGCGGCGATGCGCGTTTGCCGCGCCGCCTGCCGGGGCGGCAGAAAGCCTTCGAAGAAAAAGCGGTCGGTCGGCAGCCCGGCGACGCCGAGCGCGGTGAGCACCGCCGAAGCGCCCGGGAGTGCGGTCACGGCGTGGCCGGCCTGCGCCGCCGCGCGCACCAGCTTGTAGCCGGGATCGGAAATGAGCGGCGTGCCGGCGTCCGACACCAGCGCCACCGCCTGTCCGTCGGCGATGCGCGCCAGCAGTTTGGGCCGCGCCTCGGCGGCATTGTGCTCGTGATAGGGCGTGAGCGGCGTGGCGATGCCGTAATGCCCGGTGAGTTTGCGGGTGACGCGGCTGTCCTCGCAGGCGATGACGTCGGCGCCGGCGAGCGTTTGCAACGCGCGCAGGCTGATGTCGCCCAGGTTCCCGATCGGCGTCGCCACCAGATAGAGGCCGGGTGCGATGCCGCCCGCGGGATGCGTTGTTCCGTCGACTGTGAAGGCTTTCGGCCGGCTGTTCTTGCCGTGTTTGTCGCTGCTCGTTGCCATGCCCGCACTGCCTCTCAGTCCCGTGGCGCACTGTAGACGCAAGCGGTCCGCGCGGTCATTCGATGCCAAATTCCCTTTCTTTTTCATTGACTTAACTTTTCAGCGACAAGATATTCGATTAAGTTTACGACTGACG
>DATJYA010000404.1:0-2473 GCA_035499835.1 Pseudolabrys sp. | reverse complement strand
TGAATCGGTCCCTTGTAGGACGCATAAGCGTGGAACAACCGGTTCATGATCGCGGTGCCGCGCGTATCGGTCAGCAACTCGCCCTGATAGCCGATCAGCCCGCGCGTCGGCGCGTGGAAGACGAGCCGCAGACGGCCGCCGCCGGACGGCTTCATCTCCAGCATCTCGGCCTTGCGCTCGGCCATCTTCTGCACGACGACGCCGGCGTGCTCCTCGTCGAGGTCGATGACGACCTCCTCGATCGGCTCCAGAGTCTCGCCGTTCTCCTCGCGTAGCAGCACCTTCGGCCGCGACACGGACAGCTCGAAGCCCTCGCGCCGCATGGTCTCGATCAGGATGCCGAGCTGCAATTCGCCGCGGCCGGCGACCTCCATGGAATCCTTCTCGTCCGACTCGCGCACGCGCAGCGCCACGTTGCCTTCTGCCTCGCGCAGCAGGCGGTCGCGGATCATGCGGCCGGTGACCTTGTCGCCTTCGGTGCCGGCGAGCGGGGAATCGTTGACGCGGAAGATCATCGCCAAGGTGGGCGGATCGATCGGCTGCGCCGGCAGCGGCGTCTCCACCGTGGGATCGCAGATGGTCATGGCGACGGTGGCGTTGGGCAGCCCGGCGATGGCGACGATATCGCCGGCGGCGGCTTCTTCGACCGGCACGCGCTCGATGCCGCGGAAGGCCAGAACCTTGGTGACGCGTCCGCTCTCGATCAGCTTGCCGTCGTGGCCGAGCACCTTGACGCTCTGGTTCGGCTTCACCGCGCCGGAGGTGATGCGGCCGGTGACGATGCGGCCGAGATAGGGGTTGGCTTCGAGGATGGTGCCGAGCAGGCGGAACGGGCCGTCTTGCACCACCGGCGGCTTGACGTGTGAGAGGATCAGGTCGAACAGCGGCTGCATGCCCTGGTCCTGCGGGCCTTCGAGGTCCTTGGCCATCCAGCCCTGCTTGGCGGAACCGTAGAGGATGGGGAAGTCGAGCTGCTCGTCGGTTGCGTCGAGCGCGGCGAACAGGTCGAACACCTCGTTGACCACCTGCGTGGCGCGCGCGTCGGAGCGATCCACCTTGTTGATGACGACGATGGGCTTGAGCCCCATCTTCAGCGCCTTGGACACCACGAATTTGGTCTGCGGCAGCGGGCCCTCGGCGGCGTCCACCAGCACCAGCGCGCCGTCGACCATATTGAGGATGCGCTCGACCTCGCCGCCGAAATCGGCGTGGCCCGGCGTGTCGACGATGTTGATGCGCGTGCCCTTCCACTCGACGGAAGCGGCCTTGGCGAGGATGGTGATGCCGCGCTCGCGCTCGAGGTCGTTGGAATCCATGGCGCGCTCGACCTGCCGCTCGTTGGCGCGGTAAACGCCGGACTGCTGCAGCAGCCGGTCCACCAGCGTGGTCTTGCCGTGGTCGACGTGGGCGATGATGGCGACGTTGCGCAGATTCATAAGACGTTCCGGAGAAACCAAAAGCGGGCCGAATCGGCCCGCGACGCGACGCTGTTGCGGCGCAATATAGTCACCGAACGGCCGGAAGCAACCGGCCAAAAGGGTGGGTGGTTAAGCGGCTCTGGACGACGGCGGCTGCGTCCAGGGGCCGAGATGCGCGCCCTTGGGCAGAGAATTCTGCAGCATCATCATCTGCGCGATGGTCTCGCCGGTGACCAGACCCACCAGCTTGCCGCTGGCGTCGGTGACGCCGACCGCCGGCGCCTCCTTCTGCTGCAGCAGCCTGAAGGCCTGGTCCAGCGTCGTGCGGTGGCCGATGGTGGGCATCTTCGCGACCATGGCATCGGCGACGCGCGCGTCCGGCCCCAGCGTTTTGATGGCCTTGATCAGGTCGGCGCGGCCGAGCACGCCGACCGGCTTGCTCGCGCCGTCGACCACGGGAAACTCGCCTTGGCCGGTCTGCATCAGCGTCTGCACCGCGGCGTCGAGATGCTCGTCGGGCGTCAGCGTCTGGAAATGCGTCATCATGGCGTGACTGACCGGCACGCCGCGCGAGGCCGCGCGCAGCGCCACCATGTGCGATTCCGAGGAGGCCGCGAGATAGACGAAGATGGCGATGAAGATCAGGATCGGATTGTAGAGCAGCCCGATGAAGCCGAGCGCGAAGGCGACGAACTGCCCGATCGCCGCGGCGACTTCGGTGGCGCGCACATAGCCGAGCCGGGCGGCGAGCAACGCGCGCAGCACGCGGCCGCCGTCCATCGGGAAGGCCGGGATCATGTTGAACAGCGCCAGGAACAGGTTCACCGCAGCGAGGCGATCGATCATGGAAAAGTGCATGTTCTCGATGCCGGTCGCGGCGGAAGTCTGCAGCGTGGCGCCGCCGATGACGACGAGCAGGAACGTGATGACCACGTTCACCAGCGGCCCGGCGATGGCGATGAGGAATTCCTGCCACGGCTCTTCGGGGATGCGCTCGAGTTGCGCCACGCCGCCGATCGGCAGCAGCGTCACGTAAGGCGTCGCCACGCCGAAAT
>DATJYA010000403.1:0-3720 GCA_035499835.1 Pseudolabrys sp. | reverse complement strand
GCGGAGCCCTCGCGGTGGCCGCGGCGGCATCGAGCGCCCAGCCAAGATGCTTGCGTGCGTGACGCCGGCCGATGGCGAGGCCATGGTGGCCGAGCATTTCATCGTAGAGCGAACGGATCATCGCCAGTTGCTCGGCGAGTGGCGGCGCAACCGTGCGCTCGCCGGTCGCGAGATAGCGCGCGACCTGCCCGGGAAACCAGGGGCGGCCTTGTGCTGCGCGGCCAATCATCACCGCATCGGCACCCGACAGCGAAAGCGCGATGCGCGCATCCTCGAAAGAGCGAATGTCGCCATTGACGATGACGGGAATGGTCACGTTTTGCTTGACGGCGCGGACTGCTGCCCAGTCGGCGCTGCCATCGTAGAATTGGCAGCGGGTGCGGCCATGGACGGTGATCGCCTTCACGCCGACGTTTTCCGCGCGGCGCGCCAGCTCGCCAGCGTTGAGCGTCGCATGATCCCAGCCGAGCCGCATTTTCAACGTCACCGGCACCCGCACAGCGCCGACGGTGGCTTCGATCAGCCGCTGCGCGTGATCGAGGTCGCGCATCAGCGCCGAACCGGCGGCGCCGTTGGTCACCTGTTTCGACGGGCAGCCCATGTTGATATCGACGATGCGCGCGCCTTGCGCCTCGGCAATGCGGGCGCCTTCCGCCATCCATCGCGCCTCGCAGCCAGCCAGTTGCACCGCCGGGATGGCGACGCCCTTGCCTTCGCTGCGCACGCGGGCCTCGCGCTGGCCTTCGGCGAGTGCGGCGCACGCGGTCATTTCGGAAACGACAAGGCCGGCGCCCAGCTTTTCCGCCAGCCGGCGGAACGGAGCATCGGTAATCCCCGACATGGGGGCCAAAACTACCGAGTTCGGCACGCATACGTTACCGATCGCCCAGTGATCCGCATGAAAAGAGGTGAATTCGGCCGTCACGTCGTCCCTGCCTATGTTTTAGGCTAAATTCGCCACTGCCCAGAGGTTAGCCAATTTGACAGGCGGCGCAAGTGCTGCACTGCAAAAAGATGTTCATCGTTAAAATCGCGACCGGGAGCCGCAACCCGGTTCCAGCCACATCAAGAAAGCGGTAAGCCCGGGGCCGTCACGGGAGCTTCGCAAGACGCATGGCAGGTATCGCAGCGGTGATCGTCGCGGCCGGGCGGGGATTGCGCGCCGGGGCGGATATGCCCAAGCAATTCCGGCCAATTCTGGGCGCGCCGATGATCCGGCAAAGCCTCGTCATGTTCCTAGAACATCCCAACGTCGGCTTCGTACAGCCGGTGATCGGCCGCGACGACGTCGATCTGTTCCAATCCTCGACCGCCGGATTACAGCCGCTGCCGCCGGTGTTCGGCGGCGCTACCCGGCAGGCCTCGGTGCGCGCCGGCCTCGAGGCGCTCGCCGCTCGCGCGCCCGAGATCGTGCTGATCCATGACGCGGCGCGGCCGTTCGCCAGCGCCGGGCTTGCCTCGCGCGCCATCGACGCGGCGCGCCAAAGCGGCGCCGCCATCCCAGCCTTGCCGGTCACCGACACCGTCAAGTCGGTCGACGCCGGCAATCGCGTCACCGGCACGCTCGACCGCGCCAGCTTGCGGCTGGTGCAGACGCCGCAGGCCTTCGCCTTTGCGCTGCTGCTCGCGGCTCATCGCAAGGCCGCTGCTGCCGGCCGCGACGACTTCACCGATGACGCGGCCCTCGCCGAATGGGCGGGCGCGACCGTGACCGTCTTTCCCGGCGAGGCCGGCAACATCAAGATCACCACGCCCGACGATTTTACCCGCGTGCAGGCCGCCTCCTTCGCCGCGCTCGGCGACGTGCGCACCGGTTCAGGCATCGACGTGCACGCCTTCGCCCCCGGCGATCACGTGACGCTGGGCGGCGTGCGCATCCCGCATACGCATGCGCTCACCGGGCATTCCGATGCCGACGTGGCGCTGCATGCGCTCACCGACGCGCTTCTTGGCGCGCTCGCCGAAGGCGACATCGGCGTGCATTTCCCGCCGAGCGATCCGCAATGGCGCGGCGCCCCGTCCGACCGCTTCCTGCGCTTTGCCGTCGAGCGCGTCGCCGCGCGCGGCGGCCGCATCGCCCATCTCGACGTCAACATCGTCTGCGAGGCGCCGCGCATCGGGCCGCACCGCGACCGGATGCGTGAGACGATTGCACGTCTTGCCGGCGTCGCCCTCGACCGCGTGGCGATCAAGGCGACCACCAGCGAAAAGCTCGGATTTACCGGCCGCGGCGAAGGCATCGCCGCTTATGCGACCGCGACGATCAGGCTGCCGTGGAGCTGAGGCGATGTTCGACGAGCCCATCCGCGGCGCGGCGGACGCGCTGCTGGCGACCTGCCGGCGCAAGAAGCTGATGCTCGCCACGGCGGAGTCCTGCACCGGCGGGCTGGTGGCCGGCGCGCTCACCGAAATCGCCGGCTCGTCGGATGTCGTCGACCGCGGCTTCGTCACCTATTCGAACGAGGCCAAGCAGCAAATGCTCGGCGTTTCCGCGGCGACGCTGCGCGATTATGGCGCGGTCAGCCGGCAGACCGCCGAGGAAATGGCGCGCGGCGCCATCGCCCATTCGAACGCGCAGATCGCGGTGGCGATCACCGGCATCGCCGGCCCCGGCGGCGGCAGTGCGGAGAAGCCGGTGGGGCTTGTGCATTTCGCGGCGGCTTCGCGCAGCGGCGCGCTCCTCGCGCAAGAGCTGCGCTACGGCGACATCGGCCGCAGCAATATCCGGCACGAGTCGGTGTTGCAGGCGCTGGCGATGTTGCAGACCCTTGCCGAAACGGAAGCGCCGGTGGCAAAAGGCCGATAGCGATGGCCGCACCTGCAAGAGGCGTCCCGGTCGCGACCGCCGTCGGCGTCGGCCTCGCCGTGCTTGCGCTTATGGTCTACGCATTGATGCTCGCCACGCTGAGCGACCTCGCCGGCAGCGACGCCGCCGGCAATGCCTATGCGCGCGCCTATGGCGCGATCGAGATCGTCGTTCTCTGGCTGCTGCTCGCGCTCATGACGGCTATCGCGGCGCTGAAAGGCGGCATGCCGTGGCCCGCGATCATTGCGGCGGTGGTTCTCATCCCGGCTTCCGGCGTTGCCGCGATGAGCGCCGAAGATTTGCTGGCGCGGCCCGATATCTCACCGTTCCTGCGGCCGCTGATCATTCCGGCACTGGTGCCGCCATTGATCGCCGCCTTCAGCTTCTGGGCGCTGCTGCCTCGACTGCGCGCGGCGATCGCCCCGCGCGCCGCCGCCGGGGCGATCTGGGGCGCGATTCTCGTTCTCACCCTCGTCATTTTGCCGATGCAGGAACGGCGCGAGGTCGCCGACGACGAATTCGCCGCCGCGCGCAAGAAATTCGCCGTCGATTTCGCCAGGCTGCCGGCGGATGCGCCGCTGTGGGACTGGGTGCCTTTCCTGCAAACGCCCGACGAAACGCGCGTGAGCGCCGCGCTTGCCCGCATCCGCGCGCTCGGCCGCCGGCAAAGCGACGCCGAAGTCATGCTCGATCGCGTCGATTTTCCCCTCGGCTTTCTCGGCCGCTTCGATCTGACCCCGACGCAGACCCTGTGCGACAAGGCGCGCAAGCAACTGCTGCAGACGGTGCAGCCGCTCGTTCTCACCACGGCGAATTCCAAACCCTATGCGCAGGTCGCGACGCAGGTTGCCGGCGCCCTGGCCGCGATGCAATGGCTGGTCGGCTACGGCTGCAACAGCGACGCCGAAGCGCTC
>DATJYA010000402.1:0-2578 GCA_035499835.1 Pseudolabrys sp. | reverse complement strand
TGTTGGCGATATTGTTGGCGACCACGTCGAGCTCGCGCTCGATCGCGACCTGGCGCGACAGCCCGACCAGAGCTGTATTCTGCATCGGCATCTCCCCTTGTCGTCCGACAGAGCCGCCCTCCCGAGGCCGGCCTTGTCGTTGCGCGCCGCAGGCTCTCCCAAGCCCGCAGCTGAGCGGCGCTTTGCAGCCGCCGTGCCAAAGTAAAATGGCTTGTAAAATCAGTAGCTTATAAATAAGCGGCGGCATTGACCCAGGGCAAAAATCTCCGCCTCAGGCCGGCATCCCGGCAAAAGCTGCCGCCCGAAATGATCTGTTAACCATACCGACCTACCTTCGCTGCAGGGGGTGCGCGGGGCCGCGCATCTGCGGCGCTTCGCCAGTGAAACGCCGTCGGCGGCCTGTTCCGCAGCACGACATCGGGGTCATTCATGGCAGCCAAGGCGAAAAAAGCGGAAAAAGAAGTCGAAGAAGCGCCGGAGGCCGAAGGTGAAGCGCCAGCAGCCAAGCCGAAGAAAAAGCTCCCGCTGAAATTGATCATCATTGCCGGCGCCGCGCTTCTGCTGCTCGGCGGCGGTGGCGCCGGCGCCTATTTCTATTTCGGCGGCCACAAAGAGGAAAAGCCGGCGGCCGTTGCCGCCAAGCCCGCGACCTTCGTCGACATGCCCGACGTGCTGGTTAATCTTGCCGGCGGCGGCGCCGACCACGCGCAATACCTCAAGGTGAAGATCGTGCTCGAGGTGCCGGATGCGACGACCGTGCCGCTGATCCAGCCGCTGATGCCGCGGGTGATGGATGCCTTCCAGACTTACCTGCGCGAATTGCGGCCAACCGATCTCGACGGCTCCGCCGGTCTCTACCGCCTCAAGGAGGAATTGACCCGGCGCGTCAACGCCGCCATCGCGCCCAATCGCGTCACCGCCGTGTTGTTCAAGGAAATCGTCGTGCAATAGCGCGCGATCCCGAACCCGGATCTCGGAAACGATATGCGCAGAAGACAAGAGCTGAATTAAACGATGGCAGGCAAAGACCAGATCGACCAGGACGCATTGGCCGCCGAGTGGGGCGTGGCGCTGGAAGCCGATGCCGGCGCGGCGGCGCCGAATGCGGAGGCGGCCGCCGCGACCGGCGCCGATGAGGCCGCCGCGCAATGGGCGGCGATGGTCGACGACGGCAGCGAATTCAATCAGGCAGGCGGCAAGGGCGGGGCCGAGCGCATCCTCAATCAGGAGGAAATCGACGGGCTGCTCGGTTTCAGCCTCGCCGACATCACCCTCAACGACAATTCCGGCATTCGCGCCATCATCGACTCGGCGATGGTGTCCTACGAGCGCCTGCCGATGCTGGAAATCGTCTTCGACCGCCTGGTGCGGTTGATGACGACGTCGTTGCGCAATTTCACTTCCGATAACGTCGAAGTCTCGCTCGACCGCATCACCTCGGTGCGTTTCGGCGACTATCTCAATTCCATCCCGCTGCCGGCAATCCTTGCCGTGTTCAAGGCGGAGGAATGGGAAAACTTCGGTCTCGCCACCGTCAATTCCAGCCTGATCTATTCGATTATCGACGTGCTGCTCGGCGGCCGCCGCGGACAGACGGCGATCCGCATCGAGGGCAGGCCCTACACGACGATCGAGACCAATCTGGTCAAGCGCATGATCGAGGTGGTGTTGGCCGACGCCGAGCTTGCCTTCAAGCCGCTGTCGCCGGTCAAGTTCAACATCGACCGCCTGGAGACCAATCCGCGTTTTGCCGCGATTTCAAGGCCCGCCAACGCCGCAATCCTGGTGCGGCTGCGCATCGACATGGAAGACCGCGGCGGCAATATCGAATTGCTCCTGCCTTATGCGACCATCGAGCCGATCCGCGCCGTGCTGCTGCAGATGTTCATGGGCGAGAAATTCGGCCGCGACGAGATCTGGGAAGGCCATCTGGCGACCGAAATCGGGCAGGCGACAATCGGCGTCGATGCCGTGCTCTACGAGGCGAGCCTGCCGCTGCGCAAGATGATGAGTTTGAACGTCGGCGACACGCTGCCGCTCGAAATCAGGCCGGATGCACTGGTCACGGTGCGTTGTGGGGACGTCACGCTCACCGAAGGCCGCATGGGCAAGGTCGGCGATCGCGTCGCGGTGCGCGTCTCCAAGGCCTTGCGCAAGCCGCGGACCACCTTTGCGATGTTCGAGAAAGCCGACGAAACCACCACCCGGATGGAGGCGCCGTGAGCACCCATTATGGTTTTCTGGTCGAGAGCATGGTCGCGATCCTGCTGCTGCTCACGATCCTTTATTGCGTGCGGCTGAGCAACCAGCTCCGCCTGCTCAAGGCCGATGAACAGTCGCTGCGCGCGACCATCGCCGAGCTGATCACCGCCACCGAGATCGCCGAGCGGGCGATCGCCGGGCTTAAAACGACCATGCGCGAGGGCGAGCAATCGCTGGGGCAAAAGATCGAGCGCGCCGAGGCGATGACCGCCGACATGGAGCGCGATCTCAGGGCCGGCCAGGACTTGCTGGCGCGGCTCATCCGCATCGTCGGCGTCACCGGCAATGAAAAGGCGCCGGTTGCGCCCGATGCCAA
>DATJYA010000401.1:0-5399 GCA_035499835.1 Pseudolabrys sp. | reverse complement strand
CGACATGGTGCAGATGATCGCCAAGGAGGCCGGCGCCGCCAATGTCGGCCTCACCGTCCAGGTCTATCCGGGCGCCTCGCTGTTCAAGCCGAACGACCAGTGGAACGCCATGGTCAACGGCCAGCTCGACATCACCCTGTTTCCCCTCGACTACGCCAGCGGCAAGGTGCCGACTTTCAGCGCCACGCTGATGCCCGGCCTGATCCGTAGCCAGGAGCGCGCCAAGCGCGTCAACCAGTCGCAATTCATGAAGGACATCCGCGCCGAGATCGAATCGCACGGCGTGATCGTGTTGTCGGATGCCTGGTTCGCCGGCGGCATGGCCTCGAAAAGCGGCTGCATCCTGAAGCCGGATGATCTCAAGGGCGCCAAATTCCGCGCTGCGGGACCGACCTTCGCGGCGATGTGGGAAGCCGCCGGCGCCTCGATCGTCAGCCCACCGTCGAACGAAATCTACAACGCCTTCCAGACCGGCATTGTCGGCGCCACCGACACCAGTCTCGGCACTTTCCAGTCGATGCGTCTTTATGAAGTCACCGACTGCCTGACCGCGCCGGGCAACAACGCGCTGTGGTTCATGTACGAGCCGGTGCTGATGTCGAAGAAGAGCTTTGACAAGCTCAACAAGGCTCAGCAGGACGCCGTCATCAAGGCCGGCAAGGATGCTCAGGCCTACTATGAAGGCAAGGCCGACGCCGTGAACACCGAAGCGATCAAGGCCTTCGAGGATCACAAGGTGAAGGTCGTGACGCTGAGCGATGCCGAATATCAGCTCTGGCTCGACGTGGCGAAAAAGAGCTCGTACGCCAAGTTCGCCAAGGACGTGCCGAGCGGTCAGAAGCTGATCGACGAGGCGCTCGCGGTCAAATAGCAAGCACCAGTGCGGCCGCCGGCGGGCACGAGGCCCGCCGGCGCAGCTTCATCCGCCGCGCCACAGCCATGAAACACCAAGCTCAACAAGGCCCCGTGGACGCGTTCGTTCGGGCCGTTGTTTTCCTGTCGCGTGCCGCAGGCGTGGCCGCGGCATTTCTCATCGGTTTTGCCGTGCTGGTGATCTGCGACATGGTCATCGAACGCTATATTTTCGGGCTCACCACGATCTGGCAGATCGACGTGGTCACCTACTGCATCGTCTCGGCGACCTTCGTCGGCAGCGCCTATGTCCTGATGTCGCGCGGCCATGTGAACGTGGAGATCCTGCCGCTCTACCTGCGCCCCCGCGCGCGTTACTGGCTTGCGCTGGTGACCGGCCTGATAGCGCTCGGCTTCTGCATCGCGCTCTTCCTGCTCTGCACGATGTATTGGTACCAGGCCTTCGCCGAAGGCTGGCGCTCGAACACCGTGTGGCGCGCGCGCCTGTGGATTCCCTACACGTCAATGCCGATCGGTCTCGGCCTCTTGGTCCTGCAATACGTGACCGACCTCGTCTGCCTGGTGACCGGCAGGGCGCAGCCCTTCGGCCTCAAGCCGAAGGAAGATATCGAGGAGTTCGGCCGCGAACAGGCGAAGCAGGTGCTGGGAGACACGCCATGAGCCCGGCCGGCGCTGGTTCTCTCGTCCTGGTCGCTACTCTGTTGATGCTGGTGTCGGGCATTCCCGTCGCCTTCGGTCTCGGCGCCATCGCCGTCATTTTCATGGTGGTGTTCCAGGGCATCGACAGCTTTCACGTCGTTGCCGAAACCTTTTGGTCCGGCCTCGACGATTTCACGCTCGTCGCCATCCCGATGTTCGTGATGATGGGCGCGGCGATCGGCTCCTCGCCAGCGGGCAAGGACCTTTACGAAGCGCTCGACCGCTGGCTTTACCGGCTGCCCGGCGGCTTGGTGATTTCCAATCTCGGCGCCTGCGCCATCTTTGCCGCGCTCACCGGTTCCTCGCCCGCCTGCTGCGCCGCCATCGGCAAGATGGGCATCCCGGAAATGCGCCGCCGCGGCTATCCCGACGACGTCGCCACCGGCTCGATCTGTGCCGGCGGCACTCTCGGCATTCTCATCCCGCCGTCGATCACCTTCATCCTCTACGGTATCGCCACCGAGACCTCGATTGGCCGTCTGTTCATCGCCGGCGTGCTGCCCGGAATTATGCTCACCAGCCTGTTCATGCTGTGGACGATCTTCGCCATCTGGCGCAAAGGCTTTCACGCCCACGCCGCTGGCTTCCGTTACACTTGGAAGGAGAAATTTTCGGCGGTGCCGAAGATCGCGCCGTTCATCGCCATCGTCGTCGGCGTGATGTACGTGCTCTATGGCGGCGTGGCGACACCGTCGGAAGCCGCCGGCGTCGGCGCCGCCTTCTGCCTCGTGCTCGCGATCCTGATCTATCGCCTGTGGAAGCCGCAGCAGATCTGGCTGATCCTGCGCGACACCATGCGCGAGTCGGTGATGATCCTCACCATCATCGCCGCCGCCGTGCTGTTCGGCTACATGCTGACGTCGCTCTATCTCACCCAGACATTGGCGCAGGGGATCGCCGACCTGCACGCCAACAAATGGGTGCTGATGTTCCTCATTAATATTTTCCTGCTGGTTTGCGGCTTTTTCATTCCGCCGGCGGCGATTATCCTGATGACCTCGCCGATTCTGCTGCCGATCATTACCGCCGCCGGTTTCGATCCGGTCTGGTTCGGCGTTATTTTAACCATCAATATGGAAATCGGCCTCATTCATCCGCCGGTAGGTTTGAACATTTATATAGTCAGCGCCATTGCGCCGGACGTGCCGTTGGTCAAGATCATGTGGGGGACGCTCCCCTACGTCATTTGTATGATGTTGGCGATCGTTATCTTGTGCTTCTTTCCTGAAATCGCCACATGGCTGCCCAATCATCTGATGGGCGCGGGCAAGTAGGACGGCTTGAGCTCCAGAGCCCAGGGCATCGCATGAACACCTCGTTCTTCGGGGAACTTCTGCAGACGATTTCCGAGCGCGGCCGCGCGCTGCTCGAACGGGGCCGCGGCAGCCGCGTTGCCGCCTCGGCCCACTCCGAGAGCCTGATCGAACTGTGCGAGGGCCTGCTGACCGGCCGCGGCGAAGCCTCGGGCGTCGCGCTCGCCCGCGATATCCTGACCCGCTACGCAACGCTCACCATCGGCCCGCGCATCGCTTTTTTCGAAGCGCTGGCGAGCCGTTTCGGTCCCGATCCGGCGCGCATGGAGCGCGCCATCGCCGCTTGGCGCGAAAAGCCGTCCGACTTAACCGCCGCCGAAGTGCACGCCGCTTCCGAGCCGCGGCGGCAGGAGCTGTTCCGCCGCCTCAATCTCGCCCCCGGCGGCACCGCCGCGCTGGTGCGCATGCGCGAGCAATTGATGGACGCGCTCGATCATCGCGAGGATCTCGCCGCGGTGGACGACGATTTCGTCCACCTGTTCGCCTCCTGGTTCAACCGCGGCTTCCTGGTGTTGCGCCATATCGACTGGTCAACGCCGGCGATCGTGCTGGAGAAGATCATCCGCTACGAAGCCGTGCACGCCATCCACGACTGGGAAGATCTGCGCCGCCGCATCGATCCGCCCGACCGGCGCTGCTATGCCTTCTTCCATCCGGCGCTGATCGATGATCCGCTGATCTTCGTCGAGGTCGCGCTTGTGCGTGACATTCCACCGGCGATCGCGCCGATCCTGAGCCCCGGCCGCGACATCGTCGAGGCCGACAAGATGCGCACCGCCGTGTTCTATTCGATCTCCAACTGCCAGCGCGGTCTCTCCGGCGTCTCCTTCGGCAATTTCCTCATCAAGCAGGTGGTCGAGGAGATCAACCGCGAGATCCCGAAGCTGGCGACCTTCGTCACGCTGTCGCCGGTCGTCAGCTTTGCCGGCTGGCTCAAACGCGAGCGCGCCGCGGAACATTCGGCCGCCGTCAGCACCGCCGACAAGGACCTGTTCGCGCTGCTCGACGATCCCGCCTGGTGGCGCGACACGGAAAAGGCGGCGCGACTGCAGGAACCGCTGTTGCGCGCGGCGGCCGCCTATTTCCTGCGCGCGCGTACGCCACGTGGCATGCCGCTCGACGCGGTGGCGCGCTTCCATCTCGGCAACGGCGCGCGGCTTGAGCGCATCAACTGGCTTGCCGACACGTCCGACAAGGCGATGGCGCAATCGCACGGGCTGATGGTCAACTACCTCTACGATCTCGATGAGATCGAGAGGAACCACGAAGCCTACGCCGAAGGCCGCACCGTGGTGGCTTCGCCTGCGGTGCAGCGCCTATTGCGCCCCTCGCTCGAACTGGTCCCGGTGGCAGGCTAGGATTGCGTGTCCCGGGCGCAGCGCAGCACGTAGTGGTGCGCTGCAGACCCGGGACCTTCAAAAATTTGGAATCGGGCCCCGGATCAGCGGCGCACCATTCCGCTTCGCTCCATGCTGCGCCGCGTCCGGGGCAAGTAGTCTCACGACTTTCCGTAAACCGGTACGATGGCGCCGCGGGTGACGCGGTTGTCCGGCGACGCCAGAAACACGATCGTCGCCGCAACCTCCTCGACTTTCGGCCAGAGATCGAAATTGGCCTTGGGCATGCCTGAGCGGTTCGCCGGCGTATCCATGATCGAAGGGGCCACGGCGTTGACGAGAATGCCGTCCTTCGCCACTTCTTCCGCCAGCGCCACGGTGAGCGCGGCGACGCCCGTCTTGGCGACGGTATAGGCGCTCATGCCGGCGCCCAAGCGCGGCTCCAGCGCCGGCCTCGCCGTGACATTAACGATGCGCCCGCCCTGGCCCGCGGCCAGCATGGCTTTGACCGCGGCGCGGCAGCACAGGAAGCAGGACACCAGGTTGCTGTCGAGTTGCGCCATCAGCGCGGCCTGGTCGGTGTCGGCCACCTTGCCCGGGGCGAAGCCGCCGGCGATGTGGATCGAAGCCCACGGCGCAATGCCGCCATAGACCTTGGCCACCATCGCTTCATCGGCGAGATCGGTGACCCCGACGAGCTTGACCTTCGCGTTTCCGCGATGGGGAAACCGCTCCGCCTCGGCCTCGTGCACGTAAGGCACGGTGCAGGCCGCGCCCGCCTCGAGGAGCCTGCCGACCACGGCGGTGCCCAGCGCGCCGCTTCCGCCGGTGACCACGACTTGTTTGCTGGAAAAATCCATATTGTCCTCGCTGCTGGCATGACCGGGCCTGGCCCTGCCATGCCGCTGAGCATGGCACAGCGCGTTCATCAGCGGGATGCCCGCAACAAGCCGGGCGAGACAATCTTTCGAATTAGCCCCGCCCGCGCTTCACCCGCGTCGGCAGCACCTGGAACTCGATCCAGTTGGCCACCTCGCTGACGCGCAGCTTCTTGTCGAGCACGTTCTGGCTGATGCCGTAGCGCCAGGATAGCCGTTTGCAGTCGGGATCGCGGTCGAGCGTGTCGAGGTCCTGGGAAAACGCCGTCACTGCCGGCGCATCGGCAAAAAAGCCTTCA
>DATJYA010000400.1:0-2169 GCA_035499835.1 Pseudolabrys sp. | reverse complement strand
CGAAGTCCGGATAACCGCAAGTCCGCCGTTTCCCTGGCGTCCCGCGCGCGGTGTTTCTTAGGCTTGCTCCGCGCCAACCCCGGCGGGCTCACAATCGTTCGCTACCCACCGCTGGTGACCGCCTGCCGGGCGGCCGGATCGACGCGGCTTGGACCGCCGGGCCGCTCCGCCGCATCTCCAGCGAAGCGCAAAGTCCCCGGCCACCGCTCCCCGCCCCGCATCTGAAGATGCTGTACAGACACCCCTTCATTGGGGCGGGATACGAATAGGAATATATTCAGGAAAGCGACAAGTCAAGGCCCCCCGGCCAAGCGCCCGTGGCCGGCAAGGAACGAGGACTACGGGAGGCTCAGCTGGCGCGGCCGAAGCGGTCGTCGAGCGCGTAGCCGGCGCCGCGCACGGTGCGGATCGGATCGGTCATCTGCCCGCGGTTGATGGCCTTGCGCAGGCGGCCGACATGCACGTCCACGGTGCGCTCGTCGATATAGATTTCGCTGCCCCAGACGCCGTCGAGCAATTGTTCGCGCGAGAACACCCGGCCCGGCCGCTCCATCAGGAACTCGAGCAGGCGGTATTCGGTGGGTCCGAGATCGACGGCCTTGCCGTTGCGCGATACCCGCTTCTTTTCCCGGTCGAGCTCGATGTCGCCGATATTGAGCACGGACGCGACCCGTTCCGGGTTGGCGCGGCGCAATAGTGCGCGCACGCGCGCCAGGAGCTCCGGCACCGAAAACGGCTTGACGATGTAGTCGTCGGCGCCGGTGGCCAGCCCGCGCACCTTCTCGCTCTCCTCGCCGCGGGCGGTCAGCATGATGATCGGCAATTGCCGCGTCTCGGGGCGGGCCCGCAGGCGGCGGCATAATTCGATGCCTGACAGGCCGGGCAGCATCCAGTCGAGCACGACGAGGTCGGGCGTGCCTTCCTTCAGGCGGGTGTCGGCTTCGTCGCCGCGCGCGGCCGTCTCGACCTCGTAGCCCTCCGCTTCGAGGTTGTAGCGGAGCAGCATGGTCAGCGGCTCCTCATCCTCCACGATCAGGATACGCGCGTTCATACCCATCCTATAATCTGTCGGCCGCCGCCTTCAGTGTCGCCAAGGTCGTGGTATCGCCCTTCGGCCGCTGGTCGGCGATCGGCCGGCCGTCGATGACGTAATGTACGGTCTCGGCGATGTTGGTGGCGTGGTCGCCCATGCGCTCGACGTTCTTGGCGCAGAACATCAGATGGATGCAGAAGGTGATGTTGCGCGGGTCTTCCAGCATATAGGTCAGCAATTCGCGGAACACCGACGTGCAGACCGCGTCGATCTCCTCGTCGCCGCGCCACACCGCCATGGCCTTGTTCAGATCGCGGCGGGCATAGGCATCGAGCACGGCTTTCAATTGGCCGAGCACGAGGTCGGTCATGTGCTCGACGCCGCGGATCAGCTTGGGCGGCGGGAACTCGCCGTTGAGCGCGATGACCCGCTTGGCGATGTTCTTGGCGAGATCGCCGATGCGCTCGAGATCGTTGGCGATGCGCAGGGCGCCGATGATTTCGCGCAGGTCGACCGCCATGGGCTGCCGACGGGCGATTGTGTTGACCGACTTTTCCTCGATCTCGCGTTGCAACGCATCGATATTGGTGTCGGCAACGGTGATGCGCTGCGCCAGCGCGCTGTCGCGCTTGGTCAGCGCATCGACGGAATCGGCGACCAGCTTCTCGGCAAGGCCGCCCATTTCGGCGACCATGCGCGACAAGTCCTGCAGGTCGGTGTCGAAGGCCTTGGTGGTGTGAAAATCGGTCATTGCTGTTGTCCTTCGATGCCGCTTATCGGCTTGCACATGATCTCATCCCGGCCGGTTTCCGGGATCATGCGCTCTACCCGAAGCGGCCGGTGATGTAATCCTGGGTGCGGCGGTCGGTCGGCGTGGTGAATATCTTGGTGGTCTCGCCGAATTCGACCAGCTCGCCCAGATACATGAACGCGGTGAAGTCGGAGACGCGCGCCGCTTGCTGCATGTTATGCGTTACAATGGCGATGGTGTAGTCGTCTTTCAACTCGTCGATGAGCTCCTCGATCTTGGCGGTGGAGATCGGGTCGAGCGCCGAGCACGGCTCGTCGAACAGAATGACCTCCGGCCGCACCGCCACCGTACGGGCGATGCACAGGCGCTGCTGCTGGCCGCCGGA
>DATJYA010000399.1:0-2287 GCA_035499835.1 Pseudolabrys sp. | reverse complement strand
GCAGCCACCCGGGCGGCGCGGGCGGCGGCTATCAGCCGCGCACCCGCCGTCGGCTGCTGCTCGTCGGCGGTGCATAGCCGGTTGCGGCCCGTGCGCTTGGCGCGGTAGAGCGCGGCGTCGGCGCGGACGATCAGCGCGTCGATATCGGTGACCGGTGAATGGGCGGTCGCGGCGCCGACGCTTACGGTGGCGCCGATCGGACGCTCGGCCACCGTCACGCCGGCGGCTTCGAAAGATAAGCGGACGCGATTGGCGATCTTGGCCGCGTCTTCCGGCGATGATGGCACGATGGCCGCGAATTCCTCGCCGCCGATGCGGGCGATGATGTCGTCGCTGCGCATATTCG
Organism: Pseudolabrys sp.; assembly: GCA_035499835.1. Lineage (GTDB taxonomy): Bacteria > Pseudomonadota > Alphaproteobacteria > Rhizobiales > Xanthobacteraceae > Pseudolabrys. The sequence continues at coordinate 1,941 of DATJYA010000399.1, read as the reverse complement.
TGCGCGCAATTTCCGCGAACAGCCGCAACACGTCGTCGCCGACGGCATGGCCAAAACGGTCGTTGATGGATTTGAAGTGGTCGAGATCGAACAGCAGCACGGTCAGCGGCTCGTTGCGTTTGGCGCTATAGGCGCAAAGGCGGAGAGCGTTCTCCATAAACGCGCGGCGATTGAGCAGTCCGGTGAGTTCGTCGGTCGAGGCGGCGTTGCGGTAGATGTGCAGGTGGTGATCCTTGACCATCAGCAGCACGATGACGGCGGTGCCGACGGCGTAAAGCATCGTCTCCAGGGTGAAGACCGCGAGCCATGCCGAGGCGAAACTCGCGGGCAGCCAGGCTCTCATGGCCAGCGGCATCAGGAAGATCGTGGCGTGAAGCATCGGAACGACAACTGCGGCGGTGCGCGAATAAAGCGACTTGCGCCGCTCGCGCCCCAATTCGAAAGCAATGAAAAATGTGTAGGTGGCAATGACGCCGGCGCCGAGAGCAATACGCAGGTAACTGTCATGGGAGATTTCGGGAAGCTGGCACAGCAATATCCAGCCGATGGCGCCGGCGAATGTCGCGGCCGGCAACAGCGGCCGGCTGTGGAACAGCCGCACCCCGTTCCAGATCATGCCGCAGGCGACGAAAATCAATGCCGCCGGAACTTCCGGCGGCAGGGTGAACAGCGGCGCCGGTGCACTCCATAGCGCCATCGACGAAGCACCGATCAGGTAGGCGGCACCCCACCAGGCGAGCGCGCGAATATTGCGCTCCTGGATCCAGGCGAAGATCAGCATCAGGCCGAGCAGGGCGGCGATGCAGATCGAGACAAGCGAAAGCGTCGGGACATCAAGCGGCGACGGCGGCAAGTCAGCAGCGGTAGCAAACATTGGCGCTCCCATAACGGCTGCCCGACCGGCATACGCAATTGATCGGACGGCAGCGGCAAAATAGCACCGCGCCTGTGGGAAAACCCTTACGGGGTCGCACCAGCTTCGATGAAAGAATAGCGAAAATTGGAATCAAATTCGGCGCAAATCGGCCGCGGCCGAGAAGCGCCGAATTGGCAATGACGGCGAATTAGCGCTTGGAGAACTGGAACGAACGCCGCGCTTTCTTGTGGCCGTATTTCTTGCGCTCGACCACGCGCGAGTCGCGCGTCAGGAAGCCCGCACGCTTGAGCGCGCCGCGCAGATCCGGCTCGAAATAGGTGAGCGCCTTGGAGAGACCATGGCGCACGGCGCCGGCCTGGCCCGACAGCCCGCCGCCGGAGACGGTGCAGACGACGTCGTATTGACCGGTACGGCCTGCGGCGACCAGCGGCTGCTGGATCATCATGCGCAGCACCGGCCGCGCGAAGAACACCTCGACCGTCCTGGTATTGACGAGAATCTTGCCGGAGCCGGGCTTGATCCAGACGCGGGCCACCGCGTTCTTGCGCTTGCCGGTCGCGTAAGCGCGTCCCTGCTTGTCGAGCTTCTGCACGTATTTCGGCGCCTCGGGCGCCACCGGCTTGAGGCTCGCCAATCCTTCCATCGACTGCACGGTCTCCGCCACGGTCAGGCACTCCTCACGTTCTTGCGGTTCATCGAGGCAACATCGAGCTTCTCGGGCTTCTGCGCTTCGTGCGGGTGTTCAGGCCCCGGATAGACGCGCAAATTGCCGAGTTGCACGCGGCCGAGCGGCCCGCGCGGCAGCATGCGCTCGATCGCTTTCTCGACGATGCGTTCGGGAAAGCGGCCCTCGAGGATCGACTTGGCCGTAACGTCCTTGATGCCGCCAATATAACCGGTGTGCTTGTGATAAACCTTCTGGTCGCGCTTGCGGCCGGTGAGCACGGCCTTGGCGGCATTGATGACAATGACGTTGTCGCCGTCATCGACGTGCGGGGTATAGCTCGCCTTGTGCTTGCCGCGCAGGCGCAGCGCGACGATCGAGGCGAGGCGGCCGACGACCA
>DATJYA010000398.1:0-8082 GCA_035499835.1 Pseudolabrys sp. | reverse complement strand
ACCCGAGCATCCGCTGGAGCGACATTCGCACGCCCGATAATCTCGCCGCCGATGAAGATTTCGTCGCCGCCGACCTCGCCAGGATGGCTGACGTCGAAAAGATCGTCGACGGCGTCGACGGCATCGTGCATTTCGGCGGCTTCTCGGTCGAAGGCCCGTGGGAAACGATCCTCAACGCCAATATCATCGGCTGCTACAACCTCTTCGAGGCGGCTTACCGCGCGCAGGTCAAGCGCATCGTCTTCGCCTCCTCCAATCATGCTGTCGGCTTCTACCCGCGCAGCCAGACCATCGGCGTCAACGTCACGGTGCATCCGGACAGCCGCTACGGCGTCAGCAAGGCCTTCGGCGAGGCGCTCGGCGCCTTCTATGCCGACAAGCATGGCTTGCGCGTCACCAGCCTGCGCATCGGCAATTTCGGCGAGGCGCCTATCGACCAGCGGCGGCTGTCGATTTGGCTCAAGCCGGAGGATCTGGTGCAGCTCATCCGCATCGGCCTCGAGCATCGCGACATACATTTCGAGATATTCTACGGCGCCTCCGACAACGCCGCCGCCTGGTGGGACAACAGCAACGCCCGGCGCTTCGGCTACAAGCCGCAGGGCCAGGCCGAGAAATACCGCGAGCAGGCCATGGCGGCGCAGAAAAAACTGCCGCCGGACCCGGTCGGTGACCGTTTTCAGGGCGGAAGTTACTGCAGCGCCGAATACGACGCCGACAAACGCGGCTGAGCGCGATACGCTGCGCTAAGGGGGCGTGGCATGCAGCAGACGGCGGGGGTGCTGATGGCGCTGGTGTCGAGCTGCCTCGGCGGCTCGGCGGCCGCGGTGACGCGCTATCTTGTCGGCAATGCCGATGCGGTGACGCTCGCGATTCTGCGCTGGGGCATCGGCTTTCTCTGCGTGCTGCCGGCAACCGTCCTGCTGCGGTCAAAATGGCCGGCGCGCGCCGACTGGCCGGCGGTCGCCGCGCTCGGCGTCTGTTTCTTCGGTCTGTTTTTCATCCTCTACAATACCGCACTCGAATACACGACGGCGGCGCGCGCGAGCCTCGCGCTTTCCACGCTGCCGGTGCAGACCATGGCGGTCGGCGCCCTGCTTGGCATTGAACGCCTGAGTGCGCGCAAGTCACTCGGCGTCGCCATCGCCATGCTTGGCGTCTTTGTCGCGCTCGCTTCCGGCCTTGCCACGGCGCCGGCCGGCGCCTGGCGCGGTGAGCTGATCATGATCGGCGCGGTGTTGTGCATGGCCTTCTACAATGTGTGGTCGCGCCGCTATATCGTGCGCGCAAGCGCGCTCGGCTTCCTCTGCGCCGGCATGGGCGCCGGCGCCGCCGCGCTGATTCTGGTCGGCGTGATCACGGGCCGCGTCGCGGTGCTGGCAAATTTCGGCGCCGCGCAGTGGATCGCCGGGCTCTATCTCGGCATCGGCGGCGGCGCGCTCGCTTTCATCCTCTGGGTGTTGGCGCTGCAGCGCACGACGCCGACGCTGGTGGCAAACACCATGACCGTCAACCCGATCGCCGCCGGACTGCTCGCCGCGCAACTTGTCGGCGAGCCGGTCACGCTCAACCTCGTCGGCGGTCTTGTCGCGGTGTTCATCGGCATCTTCATCGCCACCAGCGGCGCGCAGCCGATCGCCGGCGGTCGCCGCGCGGTGTGAAGCGCGCCGATCCTGTGTTAAGCTGGGGGCTGAATTCCTTCCGCGGGGACCCCGCTTGCTCAAGCCACAACAAATCGACGATACCGTGATCGTACCGGCGTCGCTGTCCGGCTACCAATTGCTGTCAGACGCACGGCTCAACAAGGGTACCGCCTTCACGGACGCGGAGCGCGATGCTTTCGGCCTGCATGGCCTGCTGCCGCCGAACATCACCAGCATCGACGACCAGGTCGGCCGGCGTCTGCAGGCGTTCCGCGAATTCTCCAACGACCTCGAACGCTACGCCTTCCTGCGCGACCTGCAGGACACCAACGAAACGCTGTTCTATGCGCTGCTCGCGCAGAACATCGAGGAACTGCTGCCGATCGTCTACACCCCGACGGTCGGCTCCGGCTGCAGCCAGTTCAGCCGCCTGTTCCGCAAACCACGCGGCCTGTTCCTGAGCATGCCGCACCGCTCCTCAATACGGCAGATCCTCGGCAATCCGCAGTTCGACAAGACGGAAGTCATTGTCGTCACCGACGGCGAGCGCATCCTCGGCCTCGGCGACCAGGGCGCCGGCGGCATGGGCATTCCCATCGGCAAGCTGGCGCTCTATTCCGCCTGCGGCGGCATCGATCCGGCGACCGCGCTGCCTGTCCTGCTCGACGTCGGCACCGACAACGCCGACAGTCTCAACGATCCGCTCTATGTCGGCTGGCGCCATGCGCGCGTGCGCGGCACCGACTATGACGATTTCGTCGAGGAGTTCGTCGACGCGGTGAACGAACGCTGGCCGCACGTGCTGCTGCAATGGGAGGATTTCGCCAAGGCCAACGCCACGCGGTTGCTGGAGCGCTACCGCGACCGGCTCTGCACCTTCAACGACGACATCCAGGGCACCGCGGCGGTGGCGACCGGCACGCTCTTGGCCGCGATCAACATCACCGGCGTACCGCTCAAGGAGCAGCGCATCGCCATTCTCGGCGCCGGCTCCGCCGGCAGCGGCATCGCCCAGCTTCTCTATGCGGCCATGGTCGATGCCGGACTCGACACCAGGACCGCGGCGCAGCGTTTCTATCTCATCGACCGCGATGGCTTGCTGATCGAGGGCATGGAGGGCATCGCGCCGTTCCAGCAGCGCTTCGTGCAGACGCACGACGCCGTCGCTCAATGGTCGGTCGGGCGCAAAGACCGCATTTCGCTGCTCGACGTCATTTTCAACGCCCACCCGACCGCGCTGATCGGCGTCTCCGGCCAGGCCGGGGCCTTCAATGAATCGGTGGTGCATGCGATGGCGCGGCACAACAAGCGGCCGATCATCTTTCCGCTGTCCAATCCGGTGTCCTGCGCCGAAGCCGCACCCGCCGACATCGACCGCTGGAGCGAAGGCCGCGCCGTCATCGGCTCCGGCAGCCCCTACCCGCCGCTCAAGCGCAACGGCCGCCTGATGCACGTCGACCAGACCAACAATTCCTACATTTTTCCCGGCGTCGGCCTCGGTGCCGTGGCGACGCAGGCGCAGCGTATCACCGACGCCATGTTCATGGCCGCGGCCAAGGCGCTTGCCGGCATGTCGCCGGCCAAGACCGATCCGCAGGCCAATCTGCTGCCGCCGGTTACCGCGCTGCGTGAAGTGGCCGTTGCCGTCGCCATCGCCGTGGGCAAGCAGGCCGTGCACGAAGGCCTCGCCGCCCCCTGCGACGTCGAAGCGGCGGTGCATGCGAAAATGTGGACACCACGCTACCGCCCCTACAAGCGCGCCGGCTCCAATACCTGACGCGCGGCTAAGCCGCCGCGTTGGTGGCGCTATCAGTTCCGCTGCGCACTTCGGGATGCTCGCCGGGGAAATGGCGTAGCGCCATGAACAATTCGGATGCGTGTTTCACCCGTTGCTCCACCGATCATTTCTAGGGCCGTCGGCGAGCGTCAGCTCGATACGCATCAATACGGATGCCGCCCGGCGCCGCTTTTTCACCGCTGTTGGGTGCTTAAGGTTTCTATGACGTTTCCATGACCTGTTGATTCGTAACGGTTTTATGCCGATTGGCGTTGATCGCGATCAATGAAAGATCGCCACAGTCGCGACAAAAATCCTTCCAGAAATGCGAGGAGCCACGCGCATGAGCAAATCGGTGACGAAGCTGAAGCCGGTACCCGCGGCGGTGGAAAGCGCCGCTGTTTCCTCACGGCCGGCGCCGCCGGCGATTGGGCCCAGCGTCAACCTTCCTTCCTTCGAGACACTGGATCATGTCGCCCGCGCCATGATGGCGCGCTTCACGCAGGGCGTGTCGCCTTACGCGCAGTCTGCGGCCTGGTTCGATTGGATGTCGCATCTGACGCGTGCGCCCGGCCGCGAGATGGAGCTTGCCTGGCTTGCGGGGATATTCGCGGCGCGGCTGTGGGGGCTGGCGATCCGCGACGGCACCGTCAATTTGCCCTTTGCGCCCGATGCGTCCGACCGCCGCTTTGCCGATCCGGCCTGGCAGCGATGGCCCTTTGTTCTCTGGGAGCAGGCCTTTCTCGCCCAGGAGGAATGGTGGCGCAGCGCCACGCGGCAGGTCCGCGGCCAGCGTCCGCGCACCGCGGCACGCGTCGCCTTCATCGCGCGGCAACTGCTCGACGGTGTCTCGCCGTCGAACGTTCCCTGGCTCAATCCGGTCATCGTCGAACAGACGCTCAAGCAGTCCGGCGCCAATCTGTTGCGCGGCGCCAACAACCTGTTCGAGGATTTCTATCGCTTTGTGACGCAGGAGGCGCCCGAGCAGCAGCCCGGCTTCCGCGTCGGCGAGGACATTGCGATTACGCCGGGCGAGGTCATCTTCCGCAACGATCTGATCGAGCTCATCCAGTACAAGCCGGCGACGCCGAATGTCTATGCCGAGCCGGTGCTGATCGTGCCGGCCTGGATCATGAAATATTACGTGCTCGATCTGCTGCCCGAACACTCGCTGGTGGGCTATCTGGTCAGCCGCGGCTTTACCGTGTTCATGGTGTCCTGGCGCAATCCGACCGCCGCCGACCGCGACATCACGTTCGACGATTACCGCACCAAGGGATTGATGGCCGCGCTCGACGCGATCAACAAGGTGGTGCCCGGCCGCAAGGTCCACGCCACCGGCTATTGCCTCGGCGGCACGCTGCTTGCCATCGCGGCCGCCACCATGGCGCGCGACGGCGACGACCGGCTCGCCAGCGCGACGCTGCTCGCGGCGCAGACTGACTTCAGCGAGGCGGGCGAGCTGATGCTGTTCGTCGACGAAAGCCAGATCGCCTATCTCGAGGACCTGATGTGGGACCAGGGCGTGCTCGACACCCGGCAGATGGCTGCCGCCTTCACCGCGCTGCGCTCGAACGACCTGTTCTGGTCGAAACTGACGCGCGAATATTTGCTCGGCGAGCGCGAGCACGGCAACGATCTCATGGCCTGGAACACCGACCAAACGCGGTTGCCCTATCGCATGCATTCGCAGTATCTGCGCGGCCTATTTCTGGAAAACCGGCTGACCGCCGGCCGCTACGCCGTCGAGGGCAAGGTCATCGCGCTCAAGGATATCGAGGTGCCGATCTTTTCCGTGGCGACGGAGACCGACCACGTCGCGCCGTGGAATTCGGTCTACAAGCTGCATCTGTTCACCGACCGCGAGCTGACCTTCGTGCTCACCAACGGCGGGCACAATGCCGGCATCGTCTCCGAGCCCGGCCATCCCGGCCGCTATTACCATTTCGCCACGCGGCGGCATGACGACCGCTATGTCGATAGCACGACCTGGCTCGCGCACTCCAAGCGCGCCGAAGGCTCATGGTGGGAATACTGGGCGTCATGGCTGGCCGAACGCAGCGCACCGCAGCGCGTTGCGCCGCCGGCGATGGGCGCACCGGCGCAAGGTCTCGCGCCGTTGTGCGCGGCGCCGGGTACCTACGTGCATCAGCGCTGAACGCGCGCCTGAGGAAAGGCGCGCTCGTAATCAGGAATGAAAGTTTACGCCGGCGCGCCGCCCGAGGAGAAGCGCATTGCGGCAATGCGATCGAGCTCGGCCTGCTCGCGGGCATTCTGCTCGGCCTTCTCGCGCGCGTGATCGCGTTCGTCGAGCATCTCGACCTTCTTCAATTCCTCGAAGGCTTCGCCCAGGCTTGCCTTGGCGTCGTCGAGCTGGGTTTTCAGTTCGTCGGCCGAGCGCTTGAGGTTCTCGCGCCGCGTGATCGCCGCCTTGGCGTAGGTCGGATAGGCAAAATGAGCGGGGTCGTGGATGCCGGCGCGGTCCTGTTCGGTCTTGATCTCGCGGTCGAGATCGCCAGCGATGCGGTCGAATTCGGCGATCATCGCCTCGATCTGGGCGACCTTGCGCCGCTTCTCGTCGACCTGGAATTTCTTCAGGCGGATCAGCGTTTCGCGTGACTTCATCGACTAAATACTCCCCCGAAGCAGCGAATTGCGACCGTGCAGCCCGAGCCGTGCACGGCCATCGCGGGTCGTTCAACGGCGGGACTGTGGCGCAATATCGTTAGTTTTCGGTTTCCAAGGCATACAGTCGGCGCAGGCGGGACCCGCACGTGACAAAAGATCGCATGCAGGCGAGATATTGCGGCTCAATTAAATCAAATCGCGGTCAATCGGTGCCCAAACCGGCGAGGATCCGCTCCAGTTCGCGGTATCCCTCCGCCATACTCGTCGACTCTTCCTTAAGCTGGGCGAGGAAGTCCTCCAGCGGCTTGTGCAGGCCGATCGCCTCGTCCACTTCCGGGCTGGAACCGGGCCGGTAGGCGCCGAGGCGGATCAATTCCTCCATGTCGGAATAGGTGGCCATCACCTGCCGCGCCCGGTTGATCGCCGGTAGAAAAGCGGGGTCGGCCGCGCGGGGCATCGTTCGCGAAATCGACTTCAGGATATTGATCGCCGGATAGCGTCCGCGCTCCGCGATCGCCCGTTCCATGACGATATGGCCGTCGAGGATGCCGCGCACCGCGTCGGCGACTGGCTCGTTGTGATCGTCGCCGTCGACCAGCACGCTGAAGATGCCGGTGATGGTGCCGGCGTCAGTCCCCGGCCCGGCGCGCTCCAGGAGCCGCGGCAGTTCGGTGAACACGGTCGGCGTGTAGCCCTTGGCGGTGGGTGGTTCACCGGCCGACAAGCCGATCTCGCGCTGCGCCATGGCAAAACGCGTCACCGAATCCATCAGCACCAGCACGTCCTTGCCGAGATCGCGGAAATATTCGGCGATGGCGAGCGTCAGATACGCCGCCTGGCGCCGCATCAGCGCAGGCTCATCGGACGTTGAGACCACGACGACGGAACGCGCGAGGCCTGCGGGGCCCAGATCGTCCTGCAGGAATTCCTGCACCTCGCGGCCGCGTTCGCCGACCAGGCCAATGACCGACACGTCGGCGGCGACGTTGCGCGCCAGCATCGACAGCAGCACCGACTTGCCGACGCCAGAACCCGAGAAGATACCCATGCGCTGGCCGCGGCAGACGGTGAGAAACGTATTGAGCGCGCGCACGCCGAGATCGAGCGGCGCGCCGACACGCATGCGCGCATGCGCCGGCGGCGGCGAGGAGCGGAACGGATAGGGCGCCGGCCCCGGCGGTAAAGGCCCCTGCCCGTCGATCGGCTCGCCCAACGCGTTGACCACGCGCCCGAGCCAGCGCTCCGACGGCCGGATCGCGCTGGCAGCGCTCGTCACCACGGCGCGGCAGCCGCGGCGCACGCCGTCGAGCGCGGCAAAGGGCATGGCCAGCGCATGGCCGCCGTGGAACCCCACCACCTCGCAGGCGATGCGCGTCGCCCCGGTCTCGATGGTGAGCCGCGCGCCGACCGACATGGCATGGATGGGTCCGGCGATTTCCACCATCAGCCCGCGCACGCCGATGACGCGGCCGTAGATCTCGATGCCGTCGAGGTCGGTGATCTGTTCGGCAAGCGCTTTCATGCCGCGCGCCGGCCGGAAAAAATGGACGCGCCGCCCCGCCGTAAACCCGCCCTTAGGCTTACCGGTGTACCCGGCGCTTTAACTTGGTGTTTACCCGCGTCGTTAATCATTGGGTCATCGTCCGCTGGAACCCGGCCGACCGAATCACTTCGGCGGCATCCTAAGGGCGAATCCACTGAGTCGGTTAGGCCCGACTCTTAATCTGGAGCATGAGCCGGCTCGTGGCCAAAAAAACACTCTCTGGCAATATCTTACCCCGATTCGGGGCAGCCCGCCTACGGCGTGCTTGCACGAGAGAATCAGGTTTTGTTAACCATGCCCGGATAGTGTCGAATCGGTTTGTCCCAGAAGCGTTTTTAGAAACTCGCCGCCTTTGCGGCGCTGACCTTAAAGCCCGGTAGCGGCGAGAAGGGGACTTAAATGCGCGTTCTACTCATTGAAGACGACAGCGCGACCGCCCAATCCATCGAGCTGATGCTCAAATCCGAGAGCTTCAACGTCTACACCACCGA
>DATJYA010000397.1:0-8230 GCA_035499835.1 Pseudolabrys sp. | reverse complement strand
CATCATGGATGGCGGCGCCATGGACGCCGGCAACGCGCAGTTCGCCGGACAGGAATCGCTGATCGTGTTCGACAACGTCTTCGTGCCGCACGAACACGTGTTCATGGACGGCGAGTGGGAATATGCCTCGTCGCTGGTCGAGCGATTCACCACCTATCATCGCTCGTCCTATGTCTGCAAAACCGGCCTCGGCGACGTGCTGATCGGCGCGGCGGCCTCCGCCGCCGAGCACAATGGCGTCGAGACCGCATCCCACATCAAGGACAAGCTGGTGGAAATGACCCACCTCAACGAAACCATCTATTCGAGCTGCATGGCCGGTGCGCATCAGGCAAAGCCGATGGCCTCCGGTGCCTATCTCAACGATGAGATGCTTTCCAACGTCGCCAAGCACAACGTTACACGCTTCCCCTTCGAGATCGCGCGGCTAGCGCAGGATATCGCCGGCGGCCTCGTCGTTACCATGCCGTCGGAGAAGGACTTGCAGAACAACGAGATCGGCCCGCTGGTCCGCAAATTCCTACAGGGCCGCGACGGCGTCGAAGTCACCGACCGCATGCGCATCTTGCGGTTGATCGAGAACATGACCATCGGCCGCAACGCGGTGGGCTATCTGACCGAGAGCCTGCACGGCGCCGGCTCGCCGCAGGCGCAGCGCATCCAGATCGCGCGCGGCATGAAGATCGACGAGAAGAAGGCACGGGCGCGAAAACTGGCCGGCATCGGTCAGCCCGCCAATACGTCATAAGCGGAAGTCATGGGCTCCGATCGATAATTCTTCGCCGCGGCGCAACACCAAAATTTGGCGATCCGCCTTGGCAAGGCCAATAATCAAGGCGTGGACGCACCCTTCCGGCAAAAAAAGCGGCCCGGTTTTTGCCGCAGTGCAACCTGTTACTCATTGATATCAAGACTGAATTTCTGTTCTTTATGAGAATTATATCTAGCCACGCCGGGGCCGGTTGAATTATTATGTATACCAAGCCGTCATCGGCGTGACAGGGACGAGATCACGCAAAAAAACAAGACGGCGCAAAAAAAGCAACCGCACAGGGAGAGATTTCAATGGCAATGGCAGCGGGCACCGCCGCATCTACGCGCACGGCGATTTCGACGCGCTGGTCTTACCTGGTGATTTGCGTCATCTGCATGGTGATGATCGCGAACCTCCAGTACGGCTGGACGCTTTTCGTCAATCCCATCAACAAGGCGCATGGCTGGTCGATTGCATCGATTCAGGTCGCCTTCGCCATCTTCATCGCACTGGAGACCTGGCTGACGCCGATCGAAGGCTGGATCGTCGATATGCTTGGCCCGCAGCGCGGGCCGAAACTCGTGGTCGCCTTCGGCGGCATCATGGTCGCCGTTGGCTGGGTGATCAACGCATATGCCGACTCCCTTGAGATGCTGTATTTCGCCGCGGTGATCTCCGGCATCGGCGGCGGCGCGATTTATGCGACCAGCGTCGGCATGGCGGTCAAGTGGTTCCCGGATCGCCGTGGCTTGGCGGTCGGTTTGACCGCGGCCGGCTACGGCGCCGGCGCTGCCCTGACCGTGATCCCGATCCGCGCGGTGATCGACTCGTACGGATATCAGACCGCATTCCTGTGGTTCGGCATTATCCAGGGCGGCGTGGTCTTCATTTTGGCGTGGCTGCTGCGTGGTCCAGAGCCGGGCGAACTCGCGGCCGCTCCGCCGCCGAAAGTCGCACAGTCGGCGCGCAGCTTTAATCCGAAAGAAGTGCTGATGACGCCGGTGTTCTGGCTGCTCTACATCATGTTCGTCATGGTGTCGGCCAGCGGCCTGATGGCGACGGCGCAGATCGCGCCTATCGCGAAGGATTTCAACGTCGGCAACGTTGTCCTCTTCGGCACGGCATCGACGCTGACGGTGGCTTTGATCATCGATAACCTCGCCAATGGCGGCGCGCGGCCGCTGTTTGGCTGGGTTTCGGACAATATCGGCCGCGAATTTACGATGGCCATTGCCTTCGGCTTGGGCGCCGTTGCCTACTGGTTGCTGGGCTCGCTCGGCACCGCGCCGTGGGCCTTCGTGATTTTTGCCGCCATGATCTTCCTGACCTGGGGCGAGATCTTCAGCCTGTTCCCCTCGACCTGCACGGACACGTTCGGGCCGAAATTCGCAACCGTGAACCTCAGCCTGCTCTACACGGCCAAGGGTACGTCGGCGTTTTTGGTGCCGCTCGCCAATGTGATCAAGTCGCATACCGGTAGCTGGCACGCGGTGTTCGTGGTCACCGCGTTGATGAACATCGTGGTCGTTGCGCTTGCGCTGTTCGTGCTCAAGCCGCTGCGGCGCAAGATGATGGCAGCGACCTGACCGGCAAACGTCCCCGTCCGCCTTCGCGCGGGCGGGGACATTCATGCCTAAACCCATATTGCACGCGTCAGCGTATCTGGCATATTGTATACCAGTCATGAGTACTCGGAACCGCAGCCTTCGCCGTGTGAGTTTTCGCGAAACTGCGGCCCCCGCAGCAATTGCGCCGCAACCGACGCTGGCGCCCATCGACACCACGCCGAGCTTCAAGCACCAGGCCTACACGGCGCTGAAGAACGCCATTGTGACGATGGATATCTACCGCAACCGCGACGACATCCGTCTCGACGAGCGCAAGCTGGCGCAGGATTTCGGCGTCAGCCGCACCCCGGTCCGCGAGGCGCTGGCGCAACTCGAGAGTGAAGGTTTCGTGCGCTCGGTGCCGCGCCGCGGCATCTATGTCGTGCGCAAGAGCAAGCGCGAAGTGATCGAGATGATCACCGCCTGGGCGGCACTGGAAAGCATGGCGGCGCGGCTGATCACTGAACACGCGAGCGACGAAGAGATCGCAGGCTTGCGCAAGATGTTTGCCACCTTCGAGGGCGGCCACTTGCGCGCGCATCTCGACGAATATTCCGAGGTCAACATCGAATTCCATCAGGCGATCATCCGCATGAGTCGCAACCATGTGCTCGTCGATCTCGCCGAGAACCTTTTCACCCACATGCGCATGATCCGGCGCAAGACCATCGGTGAGAAAGATCGCGTCGATCGCTCGATTCGCGATCACATGAACATTATCGAAGCGCTGGAAGCGCGCGATACCGCGCGCGCGGAGGGCCTCGTGCGCGATCACGCGCTCGGTCTCGCCGACCACGTCGCACGGTATGCCGATTACCTGGACTGAACGTCCGGTCTGAAAAGAAACGAGGGAGGATTCCATGGCCGACGCAGCAGTGAAAGAAAAAGTCGCCACAACGCCGGAAGCAGAGCAGGAACTGACCGACGGGTTTCACCTCATCATCGATGCGCTCAAGCTCAACGGCCTCACCACCATCTATGGCGTGCCGGGCATCCCGATCACCGACTTCGGGCGCATGGCGCAGGCGTCGGGTATTCGCGTGCTCTCGTTTCGCCACGAGCAGAATGCAGGCTACGCCGCCGCCATTGCCGGCTTTCTGACGAAGAAGCCCGGTATTTGTCTCACGGTGTCGGCGCCCGGCTTTCTCAACGGCTTGACCGCGCTCGCCCACGCCACCACCAACTGCTTCCCGATGATCCTGATCTCGGGCTCGTCCGAACGCGAGATCGTCGACCTGCAGCAGGGCGACTACGAGGAGATGGACCAGCTCGCCATCGCCAAGCCGCTGTGCAAGGCGGCATTCCGCGTGCTGCACGCGCAGGATATTGGCATCGGCCTCGCCCGCGCGATCCGCGCGGCGGTGTCGGGCCGTCCGGGCGGCGTCTATCTTGATTTGCCGGCGAAGCTGTTCGGCCAGGTGATGGACGCCGCCGCCGGACAAAAGTCGCTGGTCAAGGTGATCGATGCGGCGCCGGCGCAGATCCCCGCACCGGAAGCGGTTGCCCGCGCGCTCGAGGTGCTGAAAGGCGCCAAGCGCCCGCTGATCATCCTCGGCAAGGGCGCTGCCTATGCGCAGGCCGATGACGCGATCCGTGCGCTGGTCGAAAAGTCTGCTGTTCCCTTCCTGCCCATGAGCATGGCCAAGGGCCTCTTGCCCGACACGCATCCGCAATGCGCGGGCGCCGCGCGCTCGACGGTGCTGAAGGACAGCGACGTCGTCATGCTGATCGGCGCGCGCCTCAACTGGCTGCTCTCGCACGGCAAGGGCAAGGCCTGGGGCGAGGCGCCGAAGAAATTCATTCAGGTCGACATCGAGCCCAGGGAAATGGACTCGAACGTCGAGATCGTCGCGCCGGTGGTCGGCGACATCGGGTCCTGCATGAAGGCCTTCCTCGAGGCCATGGGCGCCAAGTGGACGCCCGCGCCGGCGGACTGGACCGGCGCCGTGGCCAACAAGCGCGAGGAGAACGTGGCCAAGGTGGCGCCGCGGCTGATGAACAACAATTCGCCGATGGATTATCACGGCGCGCTTGGCGTGCTGCGCACCATCGTCAAGGAGCGGCCAGACGCCATCCTGGTCAATGAGGGCGCCAATACCCTCGACCTCGCGCGTGGTGTCATCGACGTCTACCAGCCGCGCAAGCGCCTCGACGTCGGCACCTGGGGCGTCATGGGCATCGGCATGGGCTACGCAATCGCCGGCGCGGTCGAGACCGGCAAGCCGGTGCTCGCCGTCGAAGGCGACTCGGCCTTCGGCTTCTCCGGCATGGAGGTGGAGACGATCTGCCGCTACAGACTGCCGGTCTGCGTCGTCATCTTTAACAATGACGGAATCTATCGCGGCACCGACCTCAACGCGGCAAGCGCGGATCCGGCGACGACCGTTTTCGTCAAGGGCTCGCGCTACGACAAGATGATGGAGGCGTTCGGCGGCGTCGGCGTCAACGCGACCAACCCCGACGAGCTCAGGCGCGCGGTCAACGCCGCGATGGACTCAGGGAAACCGACGCTCATCAACGCGGTGATCGATCCAGCCGCCGGCAGCGAATCGGGCCGCATCGGCAATCTTAATCCGCAAAGCAAACTGAAGAAAAAATAGACGTGCCCAACCATGGCCGCGCGCCCTGCGGGGGCGGGGGTGCGGTTGCGACAGAAACGACAGGACCCGAGGAGGAGACTATGGCCAAGCAGAGACAGCAGAGCAAACCGAAAAGCCGGGCCGCACTGAAGAAGCAGGCCCGCAAGGTCGTTAAGCTTTCGAGCGCGCGCAAGAGCGCCGGCAAGAGCAAGAACGGGAATGGCCACGGCCTGCCTAAGCCCAGCACCAAGCCTTACGGCCAGGCGGGTTTGGCCCTGCAGGGCGTGCGCATTCTCGACTTCACGCATGTGCAGTCGGGACCCACCTGCACGCAACTGCTCGCCTATATGGGTGCCGACGTGATCAAGGTCGAACGCCCGGGCGTCGGCGACATCACGCGCGGACAACTGCGCGACGTGCCCAATGCCGACAGCCTCTATTTCACCATGCTCAACGGCACCAAGCGGTCGATCACCATCGACTCCAAGCACCCCAAAGGCATGGAAATCCTCAACCGGCTGATCAAGACCTGCGACGTGCTGGTGGAGAATTTCGCGCCCGGCGCACTCGACCGCATGGGCCTGACCTGGGAGTACGTGCACAAGACCAATCCGCGCATGATCGTTGCCTCGGTCAAGGGCTTCGGCCCCGGGCCCTATGAGGACTGCAAGGTCTACGAGAACGTCGCGCAATGCGCCGGCGGTGCCGCTTCCACCACCGGCTTCCGCGAAGGGCCGCCGCTGGTCACCGGCGCGCAGATCGGCGACTCGGGGACCGGACTGCATCTCGCGCTCGGCATCGTCTCGGCGCTCTATCAGCGCATTCGCACCGGCCGCGGCCAGCGCGTACTCTGCGCGATGCAGGACGGCGTGCTCAATCTTACACGAGTGAAGTTGCGCGATCAGCAGCGTCTCGCCCACGGCCCGCTGACCGAATACAGCCAGTTCAGTGAAGGCGTGCCGTTCGGCAAGGCGGTGCCACGCGCCGGGAACGATTCCGGCGGCGGTCAACCGGCCTGGCTACTCAAGTGCAGGGGCTGGGAAAGCGATCCTGACGCTTACATTTATTTCATCACGCAGGCGCCGGTGTGGGGGCCGATCTGCGACCTGATCGGCGAGCCGACCTGGAAGACCGATCCGGACTACGCCACGCCGAAGGCGCGCCTGCCGCGGCTGAAAAAGATTTTCGCGAGGATCGAGGAATGGACCGTGACCAAGACCAAGTTCGAGGTCATGGAAATCTGCAATGCGGTCGATATTCCGGTCGGGCCGATCCTGTCGATGAAGGAGATTGCCGAGGATGAGTCACTGCGCAAAACCGGCACGGTGGTCGAGGTCGATCATCCGGTCCGCGGCAAATATCTGACCGTCGGCAATCCGATCAAGCTGTCGGATTCGCCTGCCCGGGTGGAGCGCTCGCCGCTACTTGGCGAACACACCGACGAGATTTTGAAGGACGTGCTCGGCTTCAAGGCGGCGGAGATCGCCGAGATCAAGGCGTCCGGTGCGATCAGCGCGCCGGAGAAGAAGGAAAAGGCGGCGTGAGTGTCGAATGATGCCGTCATCGTCCGCGAAGGCGGACGATCCAGCTCTTCGACAAAAGTACTGGATGCCCGCCTGCGCGGGCATGACGGCGGACGTCTTGGGGAGGTTGTCGTATGCGTATCGTAGTCCACGGCCAGCAGGCGTTCGGCAAGGCCGTGCTGGAGGCGCTCATCAAGCGCGGCGACAATGTCGTCGCCGTCTATGTGGCGCCGGAAAAAGAAGGCGCCAAGGCCGATCCGCTGAAGGAAGCCGCCGTGGCGGCGAAACTCCCGGTCTATCAGCCGGCCTCGTACAAGGACCCAAAGGTCTGGGAGGAGTTCAAGGCGCTCAAGCCCGACCTGCAGGTGATGGCCTTCGTCACGCTGTTCGTGCCGGAGGACTTCCTCAACATCCCGACGCACGGCTCGATCCAGTATCACCCATCGCTCCTGCCGGCCTATCGCGGCGCCTCCGCGATCAACTGGCCGATCATCAAGGGCGAGAAGGAGACAGGGCTATCGATCTTCTGGCCGGACAACGGCCTCGATACCGGCGACATCCTTGTGCAGAAGAAGACGCCGATTTCCAACACCGACACGCTCGGCACCGTCTATTTCGATCGCCTGTTTCCGATGGGCGTCCAGGCCATGCTCGAATCGGTCGATCTGGTCAAGGCTGGCAAGGCCCCGCGCATCAAGCAGGATGAAGCGAAAGCCACTTACGAAGGCCGCTGCGGTCCGGACAACGCCAGGATCGATTGGGGCAAGCCGTGGGAGCAGATCGACCGGCTGATTCGCGGCTGCAATCCGGCGCCCGGCGCCTGGACCACCCTCGACGGCAAGCAGCTCAAGATCTTCGACGCCAGGCCGCTGCCGGCGAAAGACCCCAAAGGCATTGGTGGCAAGCTTGGCGAAATCGCGGCCGTCGAGGGAGACGGCTTCACCGTCGTCTGCGCTGACGGCCGCTTCAAGGTTACGCGCGTGCAGCCTGTCGACGGCAAGAAAATCGACGCCGGCGAATGGGCCAAGTCCGCCAACATCGCCGCCAAGGCGAGGTTCACCTGATCTCCTCGACCGTCATGACCGGCCGGGCATGACAAGCAGCCTATCTAATTGGAATTCCTGAAACCCAAACGCTTGAATGGATGATCCCATGCCCGCCTCGCAGCATCAGAGCCCGAAATCCGACATTGAAATTTCCCAGGCCGCCAAGAAGCGGCCGATCATGGACATCGCCAAGGAAAAGCTCGGCATCGGGCCCGAGAATCTCGAGCCCTACGGCCACTACAAGGCCAAGGTGTCGATGGACTATATCAAGTCGCTTGCCGGTAAGAAGGACGGCAAGCTGATCCTGGTCACCGCGATCACGCCGACGCCGGCGGGCGAGGGCAAGACCACCACCACGGTCGGCTTGACCGACGCGCTCAACTACATCGGCAAGAAGGCGATGCTCTGCTTGCGCGAACCCTCGCTCGGGCCCTCGTTTGGCGTCAAGGGCGGCGCCGCCGGCGGCGGTTATGCCCAAGTCGTGCCGATGGAAGACATCAACCTGCACTTCACCGGCGACTTCCACGCCATCACTTCGGCGCACAATCTGCTGTCGGCGCTGATCGACAATCACATCTACTGGGGCAATGCGCTCGGCATCGATAGCCGCCGCGTCGCCTGGCGCCGCGTCATGGATATGAACGACCGGGCGCTGCGGGAGATCGTCTGCTCCCTCGGCGGCGTCGCCAACGGCTATCCGCGCGAGGCCGGCTTCGACATC
>DATJYA010000396.1:0-17387 GCA_035499835.1 Pseudolabrys sp. | reverse complement strand
GATTTTGGTCTGGCCCACCGCATTGCTCAACGCCGCCTGAACGACCACCGCGCTGGTGTGTTCGACCCTGACGTCGCCGCGGGCGGATACGACCTTGCCGATCGGCTTTACCGACGCGTCCTGCGACCAGGCCGGATGCGGGAGCGGTCCGCCGAAAACCAACAAGCTGCCGAATATTAAAACCGCGATCGCCTGCGCGCGCATAATCCGCCCTTTCAGGGGCTGCTACCAGCAATAAAGATAGATTTAATAGGACAATTCCCGCGTCGCAACAAGGCTTGCAGCCATTGGCTGGCGATGGCGGTCCACAACCCGGCCGCGCAATGACACTACGAAAAGTCACATAAGGCGAGGGAAATAAACCATTTTCTTGAGCAGGAGCAGGCTTAAACATTGATTAACAACCCCTTGGATGTTATCATAAAATTAACAGTTGCAGGCGCCCAGCGGCGAAAATATTAGAAAAAATAACGGGTTACGGCGCGTAGGAATTTAAGGGACAGGGCCAATGTCCGGTCGTGCCCGCGTTTCGCTGGGCGATGAAGACAGTGTGGGCGCCCCCGAATTGGGGGTGAGCCCGGCAACTGTCGGAATTATCGGTAGAATCGAAACGGTAGCGGGCTCCGCAACGCTGACACGGGCCAATTTTCTTGGCGAAGTCGCCGTTGGCGATTCGGTTCGTCAGGGCGACGTTATCGAAACCAAGGCCGACGGTCAGATCGGCATTTCTTTCGTCGACGGCACCGCGGTCCATCTCGCGAGCGACAGCCGGATCGTTCTGAAAGAATTCGCCTGGGACGAAGTTTCGCCTTCGGCGCTATTCAACGTCACCCGAGGCAGCTTCTCCTTCACCGCGGGCCAACTCGCCAAGGCCGGCCGTCTCGGCATCGATACGCCTGTCGCCAGCATCCGTGGCCGCACACAAACCGGCGGCATCGGCATTTTGTCCCTTGCCGCGTTGTACTTCGCAGTCCTCAAGGAGGCGGAGGCGGCGAGTTCGAACGCCACGTTGTTGGACGACGGCGTCATCACCTACAAAGATCTGGCCCATGGCGTCTTCGAGCTCACCACGAAGGAAGCGACGCCACGCCACATCGTCGTGGACGATCCCGGCGAAACAGTCGTCCTGCGCCGCATCGGGACGTCAATCAGCGTCGATCACGTCACGAACAGCGTCACCGATATGGCGCGGCTACAGGCCGACCAGCAGGCAGCGCTGCGAACGTTTTCGTTAGGACTGCAGCAAGGGCCGACCACGACAGGGCCGGGCGGATCGGGCACGCCTCCTGGATTGCTTTTTCCGACAATTCCGATCAATTACGCTCCACAGCCCTATATCCCGCCGCAGAATTTCCTGAACAACAATGGCGGCACGGGCGGGAACGACAAAGCGCCGCCGCCGCCGCCAAGCCCGGCCTATATTCCGCCGCCGCCCCCGCCGTCGCTGCCGCAGGGAGCGACCATAGTCGTTGAACTGCCGTCGCTTACCGGCGGGAATACACCTGATACGGCGACGCCGCCGCCGCTGCCTATTTCTGCCACCTTCGCCAGCGCCGGGGCGCCCACGTTCGTCTGGTCCGCGGGGTCTCTGACGAGCGGCCAGCAGGCCGCGCTGACGGCCGAGACTACGCTGACGACGACAATCAACGCTGGCTCGGTCGATTTCAGTTTCAGCGCCCCGGACAAGACTTTCGACTTCCTCGCCGCCAACGAGACCTTGACGATCACGTACAACGTCACAGTTACCGGCACTAACGGGGTCACCTCGAATCAACCTGTGAGCGTCACCGTCGTCGGCACCAACGATGCGCCGATGCTCAGCGTATCCGGACCGCAGAACAACACCGAACTCGCGGGCAAGACCGGCGACGCAGCTCTCGATACGGTCGCGGGCGCGCTCAGTTTTGCCGATGTGGACATCACCAATACGCACACGGTGACCAAGAGCTTCGCCTCGGCCGTCTGGTCGGGCGGCGCCACGCTGCCGAGTGGGCTCTCCGCGGTGCTGGGCACGGCGCTGTCGACCGTATTGATCGACAGCGCCGGGTCGGGCTCGGGCTCGATCGGCTATACGTTCAGCGCCCCCGACAAGACCTTCGACTTCCTCGCCGCCGGCGAAACGCTGACGATCACCTATAACGTCACCGTCACCGACAACGACGGCATCAGCTCCACGCAACCGGTCACCATCATCATCACCGGCACCAATGATTCGCCGGCGATCACTTCGAGCGTCTTGACCGGGCCGATCGGCGAAATCGTCGGCACAACCGGTGCGGCAACGCCGGACACCGCAACCGGCATAGCCTTTTTCACCGACGTCGATCTCAACGACACCCATGTCTCGGGCAGTACCCTCGTCTCGGCCGTCTGGTCGGGCGGCGCTACGCTGCCGGGCGGGCTCTCCGCCGTGCTGGCGTCGGCGCTGTCGACGACGCTCAGCGACAGCACGGGATCAGGCTCGGGCGCTATCGGTTTCACCTTTACCGCCCCCGACAAGACCTTCGACTTCCTCGCCGCCGGCGAGACGCTGACCGTCACCTACGACGTGACCGTCACCGACAACAACAACGTCAGTTCCACAAAACCGGTTACCATCACCATCACCGGCACCAACGACGCCCCGGTGCTCAACGTCGACACCTCCGGCCCGCATCCGATTACCGAGCTTGCGGGCAAGACCGGCGATACCATCGACCTCGATAGCGCTTCCGGCACGCTCAGCTTCACCGACGTCGATCTCAACGACACCCATATTGTGAGCAATAGCCTTACCACGGCCACCTGGTCGGGCGGCGCTACGCTGCCGGGCGGGCTCTCCGCCGTGCTGGCGTCGGCGCTGTCGACGACGCTCACCGACAGCACGGGATTGGGTGCCGGCGTTATCGGCTTTACCTTCACGGCCCCTGACAAAACCTTCGACTTCCTCGCCGCCGGCGAGACGCTGACCGTCACCTACGACGTGACCGTGACCGACAACAACAATGTCAGCTCCACGAAACCGGTCACCGTCACCATTACCGGCACCAACGACGCCCCGGTGCTCAACGTCGATATCTCCGGTACGCATCCGATTACCGAGCGTGCGGGCAAGACCGGCGATTTTCTCGACCTCGACAGCGCTTCCGGCACGCTCAGCTTCACCGACGTCGACCTCAACGACACTCATACGGTGGCCAAGAGCCTCGCCTCCGTCGTCTGGTCGGGCGGCGCGACGCTGCCGGGCGGGCTCTCCACGGTGCTGGGTGCTGCGCTGTCGACCACGCTCAGCGACAGCACGGGATCAGGCTCGGGCGCCGTCGGTTTCACCTTTACGGCCCCCGACAAGACCTTCGACTTCCTCGCCGCCGGCGAGACGCTGACCGTCACCTACGACGTGACCGTCATCGACAACAACAATGTCAGTTCCACGAAACCGATCACCGTCACTATCACCGGCACCAATGACGCTCCGACGATCACATCGAGCGTTCAAAGCGGGCCGATAACCGAAATCGCCGGCGCCACCGGTTCGACGGCGCCCGACATAGCAAGCGGCGTCGTGAGTTTCGCCGATGTCGACCTCAACGATACCCATACCGTAACCAAGAGCGTCGCCTCGGCCATTTGGTCGGGCGGGGCCACGCTGCCGAGCGGGCTTTCCACGACGCTGGGCGCGTCGCTGTCAACGGTACTCGCTGACAGCACCGGGTCGGGTTCGGGCGCGGTCGCCTTCCTCTTCAGCGCCCCCGACAAAACCTTCGACTTCCTCGCCGCCGGCGAGACGCTCAATGTCACCTACAACTTGACCGTCAAGGACAACAACAACGTCAGCGCCACGCAACCGATCACCGTCATCATCACCGGCACCAACGATGCGCCGGTGGTCACCGCCAGCGTCCTGAAAGACCCGGTCAAGGAGATCGCCGGTGTCACTGGCTCGACGACGCCGGACACCGCAAGCGGCGCAGTGCTTTTCACCGACGTCGACCTCAACGACACTCATACGGTGGCCAAGAGCCTCGCCTCCGTCGTCTGGTCGGGCGGGGCCACGCTGCCGAGCGGGCTCTCCACGATGCTCGGGGCGGCGCTGTCGACCACGCTCCTCGACAGCACCGGGTCGGGCTCCGGCGGGGTCGCGTTCACCTTCAGCGCGCCGGACAAGACCTTCGACTTCCTCGCCGCCGGGCAAACGCTGGTCGTCACCTACAACGTCACCGTCACCGATAATCACGGCGCCAGTTCGACGCAGCCGCTGACCATCACCATCCTTGGCACCGACGATGCCCCCGTGCTCAGCCTGGATCACAGCTACAATGTCCAGGATCAGTTCGACTGGGCGTCCTACGGCCTCAATACCGGCAGCGTGAGCTGGGCCACGAATTGGTTCGAGTCAAACGACCCATGGTTCTTCCCGGCCACGACCGGCAGTATTCAGATCGTCGGCAGTTTTGGTGGCACTCTGAGATTCGCGGGAGATCATGATTTCATCCAGCGGACCGCGAACCTGACCGGCGCCAGTTCGGCCACTCTGAGCTTCGACTATCTGCGGTCCGGGTTGGACAGCGAAGACGTCATCCAGGTTCAGGTTTCAACGGATGGCATTCATTTTCACACCATTGGATCGGTCCAGGGGCCTGCGAACGACTCTGCATTCCATCTCGCCAGTTTCGACATCACGAATTACATCTCGGCGCAGACGACGGTACGATTGGCGGAAACGAGCCTCGGTAACGGCGAGACCATCTACATCGACAACGTCAATATCGCCTATACGGCCGATGGCCCGGTCTATTTCGCGAATGGCGCGCCCGTGGCGATTACCGGTGCGGGCGACCTGATCACCGACGTCGACAACACCACCATGCAGTCGGCGACGATCACCATCGTCAACCATCAGGCGCATGATCTGCTGTCGGTCAACGGGTTGCTGCCGTTCGGCCTCAGCGCTTCGGGCTACAATGCGGCAACGGGCACGTTGACGATCTGGGGCACGGCGTCGCTGGCGGCCTATGAGACGGCGCTGCACGAGATCACCTTCAGCAACACCAGCAGCAATCCGAATGACGCCGACCGCACCGTCAGCATCGTGGTCAATGACGGCATCCTCGACAGCAACGCGGTGACGACAACGATCCACGTCGATCCGCCGGGGTCCAACAACAATGCTGGCGTCAATACGTCCCAAGGGACGCCTGGGGTCGTAGCGGGAACGTCGCTGGTGAGCGGCAGCATTACCTTCAGCGATGCCAATCCCGCCGACACCCACAGCGCAACCGTCGCGGCCGACGCGGCCGGCTACCTCGGCGCGATGACGCTTGATGACCCGGCGCATAACGGCAGCCACGTGACCGAGCCCAGCGGGAATACGCCCGGGTCAGTCGCCTGGCACTTCAATCTCCTCCCCGGGCAGATCGACACCATTCCCGCAAATGGAGTCGTGACCCAGTCTTACGACCTGACGATCGCGGACAATCACGGCGGCGCTACGACGCAGACCATATCGGTTTCAATCGGCGGCGCCGGCAACGACAATTTTATCTTCAGCGCCAGCCACCACCTGGGCGCGGATACGATCGCCAATTTCAGCACAAGCTCGGACACGATCGAGCTCGACGGCTATCAGTCTCTGACCCAAGCCAACCTTGCCGCAGCGATTACCTCGACCGGCGCCGACGCCTCGCATGGCGACGCCGTCATCAACCTGGGTCACGGCGATACGATCACGGTCGCAGGAGTGACGGAAGCGTATCTGCAGCAGCACCTTGCCCTCATCCATCTAAACTCGGGCTTGGTATAGCTGCCGAAGGTCGCAAAATGCTCTTTCCACTGCTAGCCGGCGGCAGCTAGTGTTTTCATCTGCTCTGAATTTGACGGCCGGCCGACCACGCCCGCGTAAACATCAATCTGCTGCGGCCGGCCGATATAGTAACCTTGCATGCCGCTGCAGGCCTCTCTGGCCAGAAACGTAAGCTGCTCTTCCGTCTCGACGCCCTCGGCGACGACGGGCAAGTCGAGCCCGCGGCCGAGCGCGATCACGGCACGGATGATCGTCGCCGATTGCTGGCTGTGGCCGAGATTGGTGATGAACACCTTGTCGATCTTGATCTTGTCGAAAGGAAACGATTGCAGATACGACAGCGACGAATAGCCGGTACCGAAATCGTCCATGGCGATGCGCACGCCCAGTGTTTTCAGCCGGCGCAGGATCGACACCGCGCGATTGAAGTCGCCGATCAGCACGCCTTCGGTGATTTCAAGCTCCAGGCGCGCCGGCGACAAGCCCGTCTCCAGTAGAATTTGGTGCACCAGGCTCGGCAAATCGCCACGCTGGAATTGCACCGGCGACAGATTGACGGCGATCTGCAGCGGCCGCGGCCAGGATGCAGCCTCAAAGCACGCGCTGCGCAGCACCCATTCGCCGAATTCGATAATGCCGCCGTTTTCCTCGGCCAGGGGAATGAAGGTCGACGGCGGCACGACCCCATGGCGCGGGTGATGCCACCGCGTGAGCGCCTCAAAGCCGGTGATTTCGCCGCTGATCAGCGCCTGCGGCTGATAGTGCAGCGCCAGTTCATTGCGTGCGATCGCCAGACGCAAGTCCTGCAACAAGGCGCGCTTCTCGCGCAATTGCTTGTCGGTCGATACTTCGAAAAAGCGGATCGATCCGCGCGCTTCGCTCTTGGCGCGATGCAGCGCGGCGCCGCCATTGGCGATCAGCGTCGCCGCATCGGCGCCGTCGTTCGGATAGATGGCGACGCCGATGGTCAGCCCTGCCCGCAGGACGCGGCCGTCAATCTCGATATCGGCGTCAAGCGCGGCGCGCAGTCTTTTGGCGATCGATTCGGCGGTCGCCGGTTGCGGCCCCGTCGGCGTGATCACGCTGAATTCATCGCCGCCAAGGCGGGCAATAAAGGCGCCCTGACAGGCGTACGCCAGACGCGTCGCAACTTCGCGCAACAGCGCGTCGCCGACCGGGTGGCCGAAGACGTCATTGACCTCTTTGAAGCGGTCAAGATCGATGCAAAACAGGCCGAAACTGCTGCCAGAACCCGACGCCAGTTCGATGGTTGCGTTAATGCATTCGTTGAATGCTTCCCGGTTCGGCAGGTCGGTCAATAAATCGTGGTGCGCCATATGCGCAATGCGCTGCTCATTGCGCTTGCGCTCGGTGAGATCGCGAAAGACGCCGAGAAGATATTGCGGCTTGCCGTCGCGGCCGACGGCCGGCAGCCGAACCGCACTGACGATGCGGGTTCCATTAGCGGGCGTAACAAATGCATGGTCTTCGGTGATGATCGGCTGACCGGTCTCGATCATTTTTCGGTCGAACACCGCGATGGCTTCGGCCGTCGCCTTGGGCATCGTCTCCGCCGAAGTCCTGCCAAGTAGCTCTTCGCGTTTCACACCGAGGAAATTCTCGGAAGCCCGGTTGATGAGCACGTAGCGCAGATTCGGCAATTCCTTCACGACGATCGGCGTAGGCACATTCTCGATGATCATGTCGAGAAAGGAACGGGTGTGCTCGAGTTCGCGTTCGGCGCGCTTGCGGTCGGTGATGTCTTCATGCGTCGCCACCCAGCCGCCGTCCGCTATCGGCTGGTTGACGACGGCGATGGTGCGGCCGTCGGTCAATTCAATATTGAGGGTGAAGGACTCCCCCTGCTTAAGGGCTTGGCGGAGCTCCATATCGTATCGTCCCGGATCGAGGGGGAATGTGCCGGCTGCAATGCGCGCATCGAGCAGGTCACGGATGGTGCAACCGAGCCAGATCCGTTTCGGATCGATGCGATACATATTGACGTAGCGCTCGTTCCAGACGACGAGGCGGTTTTCGGCGTCGAACATGCACAGGCCCTGGATCATATTGTTGATCGCGCCTTTGAGCCGCAGATTCTGTTCTCGCAGCTTTCGCCGAATGCGCCACGCCGATATCGATCCAGCAAAGCCTATGCCGAGCAACGAACCGGCAACCGCGGCCAGCGCGACCGAAAGCGCCGCTATCGAAAACGCATAGACATCGACGATTTCCACCATCATCAGGGTGATCAAAAGACCGGACACCGCGGCGACAACCGCCAGGCGCCAGTCGCGGTAGTGGCGGACAAGTTTCAACGTGCGCGGCATCGTTTTCGCGGTTCGGCCGGACGCACACTTTGCACGTCAGATGGCGGCATCCCGCAACTTTGGCGAATTAAATTGTCGCCCCGATTAAATTCCGCGAGATACGAAGGTTAACGGGAATTAGCGCTAAGCGCGCATGAACGCGGCCCGGTCAATTGGCGCAATGGCGTCCGATGATACCGCTAGCGCGGCCGCAGAAACGCGAAATCGCAACCCTCGTCGGCACCGAGGACCTGCTCGGCATAGAGGCGCGCGTAGCCGCGCACCGGCGTCTTGACCGATGGCTTTGCGGCGCTGGCGCGGCGCTTGAGCTCGGCATCGTCAACCATCAGATCGATGCGCCGCTGCTTGACCGAAAGCCTGATGCGATCGCCGCTGCGCACAAGTCCGAGCGGGCCACCGCTGGCGCTGTCCGGGGTCACATGCAGCACGATGGTGCCGAAGGCGGTGCCGCTCATGCGCGCGTCGGATACGCGCACCATGTCCTTGACGCCCTTGCTCGCAAGCTTCTTCGGTATCGGCAGGTAGCCGGCCTCCGGCATCGCCGCCGGCGAATGCGGCCCGGCGTTTTGCAGCACCAGAATGTCGTTTGCCTCGACGTCGAGCTTCGGATCGTCGATACGGTCGGCGAGATCCTCGAGTGAGGAAAACACCACCGCTTTGCCCTCGTGCTCGAACAGCTTGGCGTCGGCTGCCGAGCGTTTGAGGATGGCGCCCTTCGGCGCAAGGTTCCCGAACAGCGCGACGAGCCCACCCTGCGGCTCCAGCGGCTTCCTGCGTTCGGCGATGATCGAGCGATCGATCCAATCGCCGGCGTCCTCGCCGAGCCGCTCGCCCAGGGTTTCGCCCGTCACCGTCAGGCAATCGAGATGCAACAGATCGCGCAACTCGCGCATCAGCGCGCCGACGCCGCCGCCGGCGAAAAAATCCTCCATGTAGCCATTGCCGACCGGCTTCAGGTTCACCAGCACCGGCGTCGTATCGGACAATTCGTTGATCCGCTGCAGCGACACCGGCACGCCGGCGCGGCCGGCAATAGCCGCAAGATGGATCACCGCATTGGTCGAGCCGCCGAGCGCCAGCAGCACGCGCAGAGCATTTTCGATCGAACGCACATTGACGATGCGCTCGGGCGTCAGCCGCGACCCGATGAGCTTGACCGCGGCGGCGCCGGTTGCTTCGGCGGCACGCAGCCGGTCGGCATGAACCGCGGGGATTGCCGCCGTGCCGGGCAGGATCATGCCCAGCGCCTCGGCGATGCAGGCCATGGTCGAGGCCGTGCCCATCACCGCGCAGGTGCCGGCCGTGGTGGCAAGACGTCCCTCGACCTCGGAGATTTCCTCGTCGTCGATGGCGCCGGCGCGATATTGCGCCCAGAAGCGGCGGCAGTCGGTACAGGCGCCAAGGCGCTCGCCGCGAAAACGGCCGGTCATCATCGGCCCCGCCACCAGCATGATCGCCGGGCGGCCGGCCGACACCGCGCCCATCAATTGCGCCGGCACGGTCTTGTCGCAGCCGCCCATGAGCACCACCGCATCCATCGGCTGCGCGCGGATCATTTCCTCGGTGTCGATCGACATCAAGTTGCGGAATTTCATACTGGTCGGCGACAGGAACACTTCGCCGAGCGAGACGGTCGGGAATTCGATCGGCAGCGCGCCGGCGGCGGTGACGCCGCGCTTCACCGCCTGCAGCAGCCCGGGAAAATGGCGATGACAGTTGTTGAACCCGGATGGCGTATAGGCGATGCCGACCACGGGCTTTTCCAGCACCTCGCGGGAATACCCCATCGACTGGGCGAACGAGCGGCGCAAGTAGAGAGAAAAATCGCGGTCGCCGTAATTGGTGAGACCGTGCGCAATGCCGACAGGTTTCTTGCTCATGCGCTCATCTTTTGCAGCCACGACAGGCCGGATGCAAGCCGCAAGCGCGTTGGATTTGCTGCGACTCGATCCGACAGAGCCGGGCAATGGCGGCGCAGCCAGCCCATTCCGATCTGATGAAACCAGGCCACCGCCACCAGCATGGTGAGAAACCACGAGAGGAAATGGTAGCGGGCGATGCTGGCATTGTAGAACAGCGCCACTGCGTGCTGGGCGAGCGCGGCGGCGCCGATGAGCCGGAGCCAGGGATCAAATTGGCGGCCGCGGACAACGACATAAACGAGGATGGCGACAGCGGCGGCGTTGAGCGGAATGGTGGCGTAGGACTCGGCCGGGTTGCTGAGCCAATTCGCCAGTTGGATCAGCATGTTCCTTGTGCCGCTGAAATCGAGGCTGAGGGCCTCGCGGGCGGCGGCGGCGTAAGCCGATGGCGGCATCACCAATAGGTCGGAATCTGCCGCGTTGGCGCTGAACAGCACGAAGACGTGGCCGTAGATCCAGTTGTGCAAAGCCAGCGAGAACACCGGCAGAAAGCCGAAACAAAGCCCCGCGAGCCGCCGGAATTGCCGGGAACAGAGCGAAACAACACCGGCGCCGCCAAGCAGAACAGCCGCGGCGGGCGCGACAATCGGCTTCATGCAAATTCCGAGCGCGAGCAGCAGGGCGCCGAAAAATGCCGGAGCAAATTTTCCGCTCGGGCCACCGGACGTCGTGCCAACGACGACCAGTACGCCGCCGATGAACAGGATATAGGCCGCAGGATCAGCGAAGCCACGCGAGGCCCATTTGACGTAATCGGCGAAACTCGTGCCGAACACCGTGCCGACCGGAACGGCAACGAAGGTGAGCACCAAAGCCAGCGACCATGCCTGCGGCAGGAAACGGCGGAACAGGAAATAGACGAGGAAGGGCAGCAAAAGGACAAGCGACAGATAGCCGAGATAGCTTTCGCCGAAAATCACATGCTCGACCGCGCGGAAATAGCGCAGCCCAGGGCCGCCGTAGTAGAAGACGTTTTCGCCGCCCTGCAGCGCGCCATAAAAATCAAAGGCGAGCAATTTCCGCAGGATAAGCCGGCCGACACCGTCGTAGAAGAGCCCATCGTCGCCGCCGTCGAAGGGCCGTACACCGCCGAGGAAGCTCGCATCGTCGATGGCGATCACGATCACGGCCAAGCCGAGAAAGATGAGCGGCAGGACAGCGCGCCGGGCGCGCAAGCGCACCAGCACGATGACCACGGCCGCGAGCGCGGCGAGCGCGAACAGGCCGCCGGCAAGCTGCCGCAGCCACACGCCCCACGGCGGCGTCAGCGTCATGGCGAGCGTATCCGGCTTGATGGCCATGCCGAAGATACGGCGGCCGGTGTCGGCCGGCTCGACCGTGCGGCAACCGGCGTCGGGCAAGGCGGCGAAATTCCCACCCTCGCCTTCCCACATCACCTCGCCGCGCCAGCATAATTGCCCGCCGGCATAGGCCGCCGGCAGCCGCAGCATCTCGAACCAGGGCATGGCGAGACGCCAGCGCTTGAGGCCCATCCGGAAGCGGCGGTCGCGATCGCTTCGATGCACGTCAGGCGCCGCGGTGCCCCAGTTGTAGCGGGCCTCGTTGATGAAGCCGAGGCGCAGCCAGACCGGATCGGAAAAATCGAGCGCGCTGACCGAACGCGAGGCCTCCGACCGGTGCCAGATACCGTCGGCGGAAAAGGCGAAGGCCTCGTCGGGATAGCCCTGGTCCTGCCAGCAGGCGCCCGATTGCGGCTGGCAGCGCACCGACGGCGGATAGACCGCGTCGAATTCGCGCTGCATGTGCCCATAGACATCCGCCGGCAGATCGCGCTGCAGCGCGCCGGGTCCGCCCGGCAGGAAGACGTTATGGCCCTCTTCGATGCGCGGCGGCGCCAGTAACGATTGCGCGGCAATGGCGACGGCGACGATGGCAACCGCGGCAAACCAGGCGCGCAGGCTCGCGCTCACCTCGCCGTTGAAGACAATCACGGCAAGCAGCACCAGCGGCGTGTAACTGCCCAGGTGATTGATCGGCAGGCCGACCGCAGCAACGCCCAGCAGCAACACGCCGAATTTGCGCCATCCAGGGGATGCGGCCGCTGCCTGCATTGTCTGTCCCGACCCCGACTACGCCCTTGCCTAGCATGGCGATTTGGCCCAAATCCATCCCGCCTATGCAAAGCGCAAACAGCGGCTACGGAGTGCGAACGTGATCCGTCTCGGCATCGTCGGCACCAATTACGGCCGCACCGTTCAGTTGCCGGCGTTCCGCGCCGACGCGCGCTGCGAAGTCGTTGCGCTCGCCGGCAGCGACAAGGCGCGCACGGAAAAACTCGCGCGCGAAGTCGGCGTTGCCAAAGGCTATGGCGGCTGGCGCGAACTGGTCGAGGATTCGGATGTCGACGCCGTCGCCATCGCCACGCTGCCGAGCCTGCAGGCGCCGATCGCGATCCGCGCCCTGGAACTCGGCAA
Source organism: Pseudolabrys sp. (assembly GCA_035499835.1). Classification (GTDB taxonomy): domain Bacteria; phylum Pseudomonadota; class Alphaproteobacteria; order Rhizobiales; family Xanthobacteraceae; genus Pseudolabrys. The sequence continues at coordinate 4,924 of DATJYA010000396.1, read as the reverse complement.
GCCGGTGTTCATCGAGAAACCAATGGCGTCGGACCTGACGAGCGCACGCGCCATGCTGCGGCAGGCGGCGCTCGCCCACAAGCCAACCTGCATCGATTTCAACTTCCACCAGATCCTTGTCTGGCGGCGCGCCAAGCAGATGCTCGATGCCGGCAACATCGGGCGCTTGCGCCACGTTGTCGTGAACTGGCAGGTGGAGAGCCGCGCGATCCAGATGCGCATGCGCAACTGGAAAACGCTCGGCGGCGACGATGGCGGCGGCGTCCTCGGCAACTTCATCTCTCACTGCTTCCATTATCTCGAATGGTTCGCCGGGCCGATCGCCGGTCTATCGGCGCGCATCGCCGGGCTGCCCGACGATCCGGCGACCGAGACCACGGTGGCGATGGCGCTACAACTCGCGTCCGGCCCACCCGTAAGCCTGTCGATGAGCTGCGCCTCGTTTCTCGGCGGCGGTCACCGTATCGAATTCTTCGGCGAGGACGGCATGATGGTGCTGTACAATCCGGGCGCCGACTATATGCGTGGCTTTGAATTGCACTATGCGAAACGCCCCGCCCCGGTGGTGGAACGCATCGCCGTCGTCGATGCCGACGATGCGCGCTATCCGGACGGGCGCATCGCGCCGGTATCGCGGCTTGCCAAGCTCTTCTTCGACGCCATCGAGACGGGCGGCAGCGTACAGCCCGGATTTACCGAAGGTTACCGCGTGCAGCAGCTGATCGACGCCGCGCGGCGTTCGCACCAAAGCGGCGCCTGGATCGCAACGATTTTCACAGAAACCGGCAAGGAGGCCGCATCGTGAAGGTCCTCGTCACCGGCGGCAGCGGCTTCATCGGCTCGGCCCTGGTGAAGGCACTGCTGCGCGCAGGCTGCGCCGTACGCGTGTTCGACGACAATTCGCGCGGGCATCCGCGCCGGCTTGCCGATGTCGCCAGCGACATCGAATTCGTCGCCGGCGATATCCGCGATGCGGCTGCGGTCGAAGCCGCCTGCCGCGGCACCGACCAGGTGCATCATCTCGCCTTCGTCAACGGTACCGAGTTCTTCTATACGCAGCCGGATCTCGTGCTCGACGTCGGCGTGCGCGGCATGCTCAACGTCATCGATGCCTGCCGCAAACACGGCATCGGCAAGCTCGTGCTCGCCTCGAGTTCGGAGGTCTATCAGACGCCGCCGCAGATCCCGACCGGCGAGAGCGTGCCGCTCACGGTGCCCGACGTGCAGAACCCGCGCTATTCCTACGGCGCCGGCAAGCTGATCAGCGAGGTGCTGGCGGTCAATTTCGGCCGCAAGTATTTCGAGCGCGTGCTGATCTTCCGCCCGCACAATGTCTACGGCCCCGACATGGGCGGCGAGCACGTCATCCCGCAACTGGCGCTGCGCCTGCACGCGGCGGCAAAACAACAGCCCGCCGGCAAATTGCGCTTCGAGATCCAGGGCAGCGGACAGGAGACGCGCAGCTTCTGCTTCATCGACGATCTGGTCGCCGGCGTCATGGCGATGCGCGACAAGGGCGAGCATCTCGGCGTCTATCACATCGGCACCACGGAAGAGATCGCAATCGCCGATCTGGCGCGGCGCATCGCAGCGCACGCCAAGCGCGAGATCGAGATCGTGCCCGGACCCATACAGCCCGGCGGCACGCCGCGCCGTTGCCCTGACATTTCCAAGCTGGCGAAGCTCGGCTATCGGCCGCGCGTGCCGCTGGCGCAGGGCCTGCCGCCGACGCTCGACTGGTACTGGCGGCAGGCGGGGACAACGACGAGCGCCTAGATAACGCCGGCGCCTGGCCGTTGACGGCAGCATAACGAACGCTCTGTGGGCGCGCCATCCGCCCGAAGGCGGACTTTGCGCCAAGCCGTCAGGAGAAGAAATCCACCACGCCCGATTCGAGATTGTACATCGCGCCGGCGATCTTGATGGCGCCGGCCGATTCCATTCCGGCGAGCACGGGACTGCCCTTGCGGATATTGGCCATCGTAATTTCCACATTTTTGCGCGCCACGGCATCGACAAACGCATAATTCTTCGAAGTCCTCTCGCCGGTGTAGGTCGTCGCCGCGACCGCGGGCTTAATTTTCTCCAGCAGGCCCGTGAGATTGCCGAGCTCGGCATTGTCGATGGCGCCCTTGATCGCGCCGCACGCGGTGTGGCCCATCACCAGAACCACCTTGGCGCCGGATAGTTTGCAGGCAAATTCCATGCTGCCGAGGATATCGGCGTTTTCGACGTTGCCCGCCACGCGGCTGTTGAAGATGTCGCCGATGCGGAGATCCAGGATCGTCTCGGCCGGCGCTCTCGAGTCAATGCAGCTAAGCAATACCGCCGCCGGATATTGCCCTTTGGCGCTGGCGCGCTGCTGGGCGAGATAATTGTGGTCCTCGCGCTTGCCGGTGTAGAAACGTTTATTGCCTCTTTTCATCAGCGCCAATATGTCGTCCGGACTCAATTTGTCGCGCTGCGCTTTGGTCAGCGCGTCCCCGTAGGCGATGCTGCTGAGGACCCCGGCGCCTGCAAACGTCATCGCAGCGATGGCTCCGGACGTTTTCAGGAAACTCCGTCGGTGCAGATGCTCGATGACCTGGCCGCTATCTCGTTCAGTGCACATGGACAACCTCCCTGAGCGACATCGCCCCAATGAATTCTTTAACCCCAACACAGCAAACCGTTGTCTAACTTGAATCTAACCCTGGGGTCCTTTGGCTTCGTTTGAAGCGTTGCATAAAGTACCAGTTCTTTAAAGCTTCACCGCGTTAAGCGCGGCATCAACAGCGACAGGAGCGCAAATGATAGCGACAAAAATATCGAACGTCTGCCCGTTTTGCAGCCTGGTCCTGCTGGCAACGACCGCCGCTTCGACCGACGCTCGTACCGCAGGCACATATGAACAACGCCGGGACTGCCGCTCTGATGCCATGAAATTCTGCGGGAAGTTCGTGCCGGACGTTAAACGCATAACGGAGTGTATGGAAAAGAACGTCAACAAGCTAAGCCCGGAATGCCGCAAGCAGTTCAAATGAGAAGCTGCCGGCCGTTCTGCGATTGATCAAGAGGTCGAACAAATCATGAGACAGGGCACCCGCTTTGAACTGGACACGCGGTCATGCGCTTCAGCGTGCTGACCCTCAATCTGTGGAATATCAGCGAGCCGCTAACGCCGCGGATGGCCGCGCTCGAGGCGGGACTGAAAGCGCTGCGCCCGGACATCATCTGCTTGCAGGAGGTCGCCATGCATCCGGGCACGTCACAGCGCCAGTCGCTATTTGCAGCCCGAACTTGCGGTCTGCCGCACGCCGTCGATAACGACCAGCTTTCCATCCTGTCGCGGTTCCCGATCGAGCGCTGGCAGAGCGTGACATTGCCCGAAGTACCGGACGACGAACCGCGCCAGGCGCTGCTGGCCGACATGCTGATCGACGGCCGGCCGCTGCTGGTGGCCAATACGCATCTGGCGTGGCGGCTCGAATGGCTCGCCGAGCGCAAGACGCAAGTGGACGTATTGCTTGCCGCGATCGAACGCCACGGCCCGGCGGAAGCGATGATCCTCTGCGGCGACTTCAATGACGATCCGGATTCGCCCGCGCTGCGCGCGGTGCTCGCCAGGAGCCTGGGATTTCGCGATGCCTACGCGGTGTGCCGCCCGACGGATCCCGGCATGACCTGGTCGCGACAAAATCCTTACGTCCATCCATCGACCATGAGAGACCAGCGGGTCGATTACATTTTTTCGGCCGGCGCCCTGTCGCCCCGAGAATGCAGCGTAGTCTTTGCTCCCCCCGCTGGGCTTGCTTCCGATCATTACGGCGTGTTCTGCAAATTCGAATTCCGCGCGCCCTAAGTGGGCGCCGCGCGTCGAAGTTGAAGGAACTTTAACGTTTCTGGCCAAGACTCTCAGGCACTGGCGGCACTGTTGCCGATGGGGTCGACCTGAATGATGAAGTGTCTCATCGCAATGGCGTCGCTCATCATAGCGGCAAGTGTTGTGCCGGCGGCGGCCGCCGATCTGCTCGAAACGCCGTGCGTGGAAGAGCAACCAATCCCGATGATCGTGATCTATGACTTCGAGCCCGGCGTGGTGACGCGCCACTGGTGGTCGCGCTTGTGCGAGCAGCAATATTTCCCGACAAGCAGCAAGCGCCCGAAAACCAGCCGCTTCAGCTATTTCGGCAGCGCCAGCCGCGCGACCGCAAGCAGCCGGCCATAGCGGGCACCGCCTCCTCCCTCCCTCGACCGTCGCGAGGCGGTCTTTCCGTTTTTCGCGGGCGATGAACCCGAGACGCCGGCGCGGCCGGCCGACGGCAAGTTTCAGCGATGCGGGCCTGGCGCATCGCTCTCGGGATCGCGCAGCGTCCAGTCGCCTTTGCGGCGCAGCACGATGGCGTAATACCCGAGCGAAAGCGCCATGATCGCCACATTGGCGATCAGGCTCGGCTGGCCGATGTCGGGGTCGATGGCGCTTGTATAGATGACATAGATAAGCGCCAGCAACCCGACCACCGGCCAGAACGGATAGAGCGGCATCCGGTAATGCGCGTGATCGGTCGCCCCGGAGCGGCGGCCCATGATCGCGGCGACGCAGACAGCGGCGTAGATGAGCGCGATGCCGGTGCCGGTCAGCACTAGCAGCCATTGCAGGCCGAGCAGGCACATCAGCATCGAGGTGACGCCGGCGGCCAGGGTGGCGATCCACGGCGAGTGGAAGCGGCCGTGCGTGACTAGGAAGGCATCGTTGATTCGGGGATGCCAGGCGCCGTCGCGACCGGTGCTGTAGAAGAAACGTGCGTTTTGCAGGATCGTCGCCAGCACGGCGTTGAGGATGGCGAGGGCGACGCTGAGGCTGATGACGATGCTCAATACGCGGCCGCCGGCCGTGGCGACGAAATCGCCGAACGGATTCTGCGAGGCGAGCAGCGCCGGCAGG
>DATJYA010000395.1:0-2285 GCA_035499835.1 Pseudolabrys sp. | reverse complement strand
GCAGTGGCTCGACTTTTTCGGCGCCGGAGTTCAGCGCACGGCGGAATTCCGCGACACAGTCAATGAGATGGGCGAAGTACCCATTCTCGTCATCGACGGCAAAAAGAAGCTGACCCAGTCCGGCGTCATTTTGACCTATCTGGCAGAACATAGCGGCCGGTATTTGCCTGAAGGCGAAGATGAGGAGCTTGAGGCACTGCGCTGGATCATCTTCGACAACCAGAAGGTCAACGGCTTCCTCGGCCCTTACCGCTTCCTGCGCAACTTCGCCAAGCCCGCGGGCGACCCGGCCGTCATGGCGTTCCTCAAGGGCCGCATCGACGGCAACCTCGCGATCGTCGACAAACGGCTCGCCGAGCGGCCTTTCGTGCTCGGCGACCGGCCGACCATCGCCGACCTATCGCTGGTGGCCTATCTCTACTATCCGGCCGAGGAGTTCGGCTTCGACATCGGCAAGGACCATCCGGCAATCGGCGCCTGGCGCGAGCGCATGCGGGCGTTGCCGGGCTGGAAGCATCCCTACCAGATCATGCCCGGCTACCCGTTCGGCACCCAGGGGCTGATGCCCTAGTGATCGTGGCCGTGGTGATGGTGTGAGTGATCGCGCGCGCGGCCATTATCGTGGTCATGGTCGTGGCCCTGCGCCTGCGCCGCCTCATAGGCGCCGCCTTCCGGCTCGAAAGGCGCTTCGATCGGCATCACCTTGGCGCCAAGCGATTTGAGCAGCGTCTCGATCATCGGATCGCGCCTGGTGCGGATGCGGTTGTTGAGCACCTGCACCGGCACGTGGCGGTCGCCGAGATGCCAGGCGAGCCGCATGAGCGCGGCAAGGTCGGCGGCGCGCGCCTCGAGCAGCGGCTCCGGCGCAGCGACGACCTCGACAAGAGTGCCGTCATCGAGCACGAGCAGATCATCGGTGCGCAGCCGTGTCGGTTCGTGGAGCGCAATCTCGATCGTCGCGCCTTTGACGCTCGTCACCGCGATCGTCTTGGCGCTGCGCTGCGCAGAATCGAGAATGACGGTGTCGGCAGGCGGCCGCTCATGGCGATCGCCGCGGCCAAGGACGCTGATCGCTCGCGGCATTGGACTTAGTTGAGGCGCGCCGGACGCTCGTCCGATTCAGCGCCGACGGCACCGGAACTGAGCGTCGCGTCGGCCTCACTCGCGCTCGTCGCCGCGGCGGCGGCCGCATCCTGGCGCTGATAGTTGCGGTAGGAGAGCCAGCCGAACGGCAAGCAGCCGAGATAAGCGAGCGTGCCCAGCGTCAGCACTTCCCACGGATAACTGACCAGCAACGCGAAGAATAGCACGACGACGACGAAAACCGGCAGCACCATTTCCGGCGGCACGCGCTTGCCCACGCGCTTGCCGGAGAACACCGGCAGCCGCGACACCATCAACAGCGCGATCGCGAGCGTATAGAGGAAGCTCAGCCAGATCACGACGAGGCCGCTGGGCACGCCCATGAAATAGAGATAGATCGGCAGCAACACGGTGATGGCGCCGGCCGGCGCCGGGATGCCGGTGAAGAAATTCGCCGACCAGGCGGGCTTGCCGGGATCGTCGGTCATCACATTGAAACGCGCGAGGCGTAAGCCCGCGCAGATCGCGAACACCAGCGCCGCGATCCAGCCCGCGGACTTGAGTTCCTGCAGGCCCCAGAAATAGAGGATCAGCGCCGGCGCCACGCCGAAATTGACGAAGTCGGCAAGGCTGTCGAGCTCGGCGCCGAAACGCGAGGTGCCCTTGAGCATGCGCGCGATGCGGCCGTCGATGCCATCGAGCAGCGCCGCCAGCACGATGGCGCCGATCGCCCAGTCGAGCTTGCCCTCGACGGCGATGCGGATGGCGGTGAGCCCGGCGCACAACGCCAGGAGCGTAATCAGATTGGGCAGCAACGTACGCACCGGGATCGGCTTGAAGCGGCGGCGCCCGGGCGGCGGTGCAGGATCGAACGGTTGGAAGACCATTGTTGCAGTATACCCCGATGCGACGTGCGACGGGAGAACTACGACTTCAGTCGTAAATATTTATTACGGCCAAAATTTTGAGCAACGGCGGCCTTTAGCGGCTTCGACTTTCGTCGCGTTTTGCCACGGAAATCCGGCGATTTCCAGCAATCCGGCTGGTCCGCAATTTGCTTTGTGCCGTTGCGTGGGGGGCTCCCCTAACCCGCAAGGAGCAACGCAAATGTCTGTCTCGATGGCGCAGCCGATGACGATGCCGACGACCTCGTCAGCGCGATGGATCCAGCTCGTGCTCGGTCTGATCGCGATGATGTCAAT
>DATJYA010000394.1:0-3521 GCA_035499835.1 Pseudolabrys sp. | reverse complement strand
CCGATGCCTGGCCCAAAAATCCTCGTCATCCCCGGCTCGACGCGCATCGGCTCGCACAACGTCAAGCTGGCGGCGCTGGCGGTGAAAGAGCTCACCCTGAACGACATCGAGGTGACGCGCATTTCGCTCGCCGACTACGAGCTGCCGATCTATGACGCCGGTCTCGAAATCAGGGGCGGGCCGCCCGCCAACGCGCTCAAGCTCAAGCAGATGATCATGGCGCATCACGGCGTGTTCATCGCCAGCCCGGAATACAGCGCCTCGGTGACGCCGCTGTTGAAGAATGCCATCGACTGGATCTCGCGCGTGCGCGAGCGCGGCGACCCCACTTATGCCGCCTTCAAGAACCGCGTCTTCGCCATCAGCTCGGCCTCGCCGAATATGCTCGGCGGCGCGCGCTCGCTGCTGGCGCTGCGGCAGATCCTCGAGCTTGGTTGCGGCGCGCTGGTGATCCCCGAGCAGGTCACCATCGCTAATGCCGAGCTTGCCTTCGACGAGATGGACGACATCGCCGACATCGGCACCGCCAACCTGCTGCGCGCACAGCTCGCCCGCCTGGTCGAGATGGCGCGGCTGTTGATGTGAAGAGGGAGAGCCTGGCGTGAAACTCGATGCGCGCGAACGCCTGATCGTCGCCCTCGATCTGCCTTCGGTGAAGGCGGCGGAGGACATGGTGTCGCGCCTCGGCGACGCCGTCGTGTTCTACAAGATCGGCTACCAGCTCGGTTTCGCCGGCGGGCTGCCCTTCGCCGCCGGCCTCATCGCCGCCGGCAAGCAGGTGTTTCTCGACCTCAAGCTGCACGACATCGCCCATACGGTGACCAAGGGCGTCGAAAGCGTGGCGCAGCTCGGCGCCAGCTTCCTCACCGTGCACGCCTATCCGCAGACCATGAAGGCGGCGGTCGAGGGCAAGCAGGGCTCGACCTTGCGCATCCTTGCCGTGACCGTGCTCACCTCCTACGACGACGCCGACCTTGCCGCCGCCGGCTACGACATGAGCGTCGGCGAGCTTGCCGCCGAACGCGCGGCGCAGGCGCGCGACACCGGCGTCGACGGCCTGGTCTGCTCGGCGGAGGAAGCGGCGCACCTGCGCCTGATCGCCGGGTCGAACATGGTGCTGGTGACGCCCGGCATCCGCCCGGCGGGCAGCGCCTCGGGCGACCAGAAGCGCGTCATGACGCCGGGCAACGCGATTGCCGCCGGCGCCGACTATCTGGTGGTCGGGCGGCCGATCGTGGAGGCGCCCGATCCGAAAGCCGCGGCGGAACGCATCGTCAACGAAATCGAACAAGCAACGAAATGAGGGAATGAAATGGCCAAGGGTTACTGGATCGCCTGCGTCGATGTGAGGGACCCGGAGGGCTACAAGGCCTATGCCTTGGCCAATCCGGCGATCTTCAAGAAGTTCGGCGGCCGCTTCGTCATCCGCGGCGGCAAGCAGGAGGTGGCGGAGGGCAAAGCCCGCTCACGCCATATCGTGATCGAGTTTCCCGACTTCGCCGCCGCGCGCGCCTGCTACGACTCGCCCGAATACCAGGAAAACATCAAGCGCCGCCTGCCTTACGCGGCCGCCGACATCATCATTGTCGAGGGTTACGACGGGGCGCAGCCTTAGACCTCATCCTGAGGAGCGCCAAGGCGCGTCTCGAAGGACGAGGCGGAAAGCGCGGGGATCCCCATCCTTCGAGACGGCGGCTTCGCCGCCTCCTCAGGATGAGGGCAGGCCGCAGCGCTTTTCACCGGAGGTCTCCCCGGCTATACCGGCGCCACCTTTCGGAGCTGACCCATGACCGCCATGCGGCTCGTGGTCGCCGGCGCCGGCGGGCGGATGGGCCGCACGCTGGTCAAGGCGATCGCCGACAACAAGGACTTCGCGCTCGCCGGCGCGCTGGAAGACGCGCGCTCGCCGCTGATCGGCTGGGATTCCGGCGTGCTCGCCGGCATTCCCGAAAACGGCGTGAAGCTCGCGGGCGATGCACGGCCGCTGCTGGCGCAGGCCGACGGCATCGTCGATTTCACCGCGCCGGTGGCGACGATCGAATTCGCCGCGCAAGCCGCCGCGCTCGGCAAGGTGCACATCGTCGGCACCACGGGCCTGAGCAAGGATGACATCGGCAAGATCAAGGACGCTGGAAACAAGGCGATCGTCGTCCAGTCCGGCAATATGAGCCTCGGCGTCAATCTGCTTGCTGCGCTCACCAGGCTCGCAGCGCAGAAGCTCGACACGTCGTTCGACATCGAAATCCTGGAAATGCACCACAACCAGAAGGTCGACGCGCCGTCGGGCACCGCGCTGCTGCTTGGCCGCGCCGCGGCGGGGGGCCGCGACGTCGATCTCGACCGCCACAGCGCCATCGACGGCCACGAGGGCAAGCGCAAGCCCGGCGACATCGGCTTTGCGTCCTTGCGCGGCGGCACCGTGGTCGGCGAGCACAAGGTGATTTTCGCCGGGCCGGCCGAGCGTATCGAACTCACCCACATCGCCGAGGACCGCATGCTGTTTGCCCGCGGCGCGCTGGCGGCGGCGGCCTGGGCGCGCACGCAGAAGCCGGGGTTTTATTCGATGATGGACGTGCTCGGGCTCAGGGACCTTTAACTTCTCTTTGTCTGTCATGGCCGGGCTTGTCCGGCCATCCCGGGCAGGCGGGCAAAGCGAACCAACTAAGCGGGATCACCGGGTCTCGGCGTGTCGCGCCGGCCCGGTGATGACAAAGAGAGTAGTGAAATGACCGACCGACTTCTCGTGCTCGTGCGTCACGGGCAAAGCGACTGGAACCTGAAGAACCTGTTCACCGGCTGGCGCGATGTCGACTTGACCGAGCAGGGCATCAAGGAAGCGCGCGAGGCCGGGCGCAAGCTGAAAGGCCAGGGGATTACCTTCGATGTCGCCTTCACCTCGGCGCTCAAGCGGGCGCAGCGCACGCTCGATCTGATGCTCGCCGAGATGGGGCAGAGCAAGATTCCGGTGATCAAGGACCAGGCGCTCAACGAGCGCGATTACGGCGATCTGTCCGGTCTCAACAAGGACGACGCGCGCAAGAAATGGGGCGAGGAGCAGGTGCACATCTGGCGCCGCTCCTATGACGTGGCGCCGCCGGGCGGCGAGAGCCTCAAGGATACGCTGGCGCGTACGCTGCCCTATTACGTGACGGAAATCCTGCCGCGTGTGCTGCGCGGCGAGCGCGTGCTCGTCTCCGCCCACGGCAATTCGCTGCGCGCGCTGGTCATGATGCTCGACAGGCACACGCCGGAAACCATCACCAAGCTCAATCTGGAAACCGGCGTGCCGATGATCTACCGGCTCAATGCCGATTCGACGGTCGCCTCCAAGCTCGACCTCGCGGCGTAGCTCAAGCTGCGACTTTTCCCGCTTCCCAGCCGAGCATGGCGCGCTTGCGGGTGATGCCCCAGTGATAGCCGGTGATGTCGCCGTCCTTGCCGACGACGCGGTGGCACGGCACCACGAAGCAGATCGGGTTCTTGCCGACGGCGGCGCCGACCGCGCGCGCGGCCTTGCGGTC
>DATJYA010000393.1:0-4551 GCA_035499835.1 Pseudolabrys sp. | reverse complement strand
CACGAGCACCGGGGGTTTGTTCTCGCCGTAAATGACGCCCGGCACTTTGCCGGAATAACGTGCTGCCCGCGCGGCCCCCTTGCCGGCTTTCGGGCGCACCGTCGCCTTCAGTTCTTGCACGGTGGCCATTGTCGTATCCTCGTCTAACACTATGGAAAAAGGCGGCTTTTTGCCGCCCTTTCAAACGCGGCGAGCCTCCAGGGGTGCCGGGGGCCGCGTTTCGCGCTGGCTTATAGCGGGGGGGCCCGCAAAGGGCAAGAAAGCGTCGTTCCGGGGGGCACCGGCGGACAGCGCTATTTGGCCTCGTCGGGAGGGCTCACGCTTTTGCTTTTCTTGGCCGGCTTGTCCGCGGCCTTCCCTTCGAGCGCATCGAGCCGCGCCTTGAGCGCCTCGTTCTCCTCGCGGGCGAGCCGCGCCATCTCCTTGACCGCCTCGAACTCCTCGCGCTGCACGACGTCGAGATCGCGCAGGACCCGCTCGGCCTGGGCGCGGAACAGCGTGTCGAATTCGCGGCGCACGCCTTGGGCGACGCCGGCGGCGTCGTTCATCAGCCGCGCCATTTCGTCGAAGAAGCGGTTGCTGGTCTGGGTCATGGGCGCCACACCTTATTGCGGATCTGCTCGGCTCTAGAATGGCGGCGCGGGGCGGGCGCCGCAAGGGCTCCGCGCCGTCATTCCGGGGCGCGCCGAAGGCGCGAACCCGGAATCCAGAGCCATACGCCGTCCCGTTTGTCTGGATTCGGGGTCCGGCGCTCGCGCGCCGTCCCGGAATGACGGCGCGGAGGGTTGTGCTATATCCGCCCCCGCATGCCGCCGCTCGTCATCCCCTACCCCCGCTTCGATCCGGTGCTGGTGCACCTCGGCCCCTTCGCCATCCGCTGGTACGCACTCGCCTATATCGTCGGCATTCTGCTCGGCTGGGTCTATGCCCGCGCCATCATCCGCGCCGACAGATTGTGGGGCGGCAAGGCGCCGATGACGGTCGTCGAGTTCGACGATTTTCTGCTCTGGGTGACGCTCGGCATCATTCTCGGCGGCCGTACCGGCTATGTGCTGTTCTACAACCTGCCGCACTTCGCCGCGCACCCGCTGGAAATCTTCGAATTGTGGAATGGCGGCATGTCGTTCCATGGCGGCTTCACCGGCTGCGTCGTCGCGGTAATCCTGTTCGGCCGCAGCCGCGGTATTTCCATTCTTTCGCTCGGCGATGTGACCTGCGCGGTCGGGCCGATCGGGCTGTTCCTCGGCCGCCTCGCCAATTTCGTCAATGGCGAATTGTGGGGCCGCCCCGCCGATGTGCCTTGGGCCATGGTGTTTCCAAACGGCGGGCCGCTGCCGCGGCATCCAAGCCAGCTCTACGAAGCGGCGCTGGAAGGCCTGCTGCTGCTCGCGGTGCTTGGCCTGATGATGCGGCTCGGCGCCCTCAAACGGCCGGGCTTGATTATCGGCGCCTTCGCCGTCGTTTACGCCATCGCGCGCAGCTTCTCGGAATTCTTCCGCGAGCCCGACGTCCAGCTCGGTTTTCTCTGGGGCGGCGCCACCATGGGTCAGTTGCTGTCGATCCCGCTGTTCCTCGCTGGCGTCGGCTTCATCGTCTACGCCTGGCGACATCCGGCGCGGGCGCCATGAACGACGCGCCGACGCCGCTGGAAGCCGAAATCCGCCGGCGCATCATCGCCGCCGGGCCGATGCCGGTCAGCGAATATATGGCGCTCTGCCTCAGCCACCCGCAGCACGGCTATTACACCACCACCGACCCGCTTGGGCAGCGCGGCGATTTCATCACCGCGCCGGAAGTCAGCCAGATGTTCGGCGAGCTGATCGGCCTGTGGATGGCATCGGTGTGGCAGCAGATGGGCGCGCCGGAACACGTGCGCATTATCGAACTTGGCCCAGGACGCGGCACGCTGCTCAAGGACGCGCTGCGCGCCTCCGCCATCGTGCCGGGCTTCCGCGATGCCGTCGTCATCCATCTGGTCGAAATCGACCCGCTGCTGAAGGCGCAACAGGAGCGCAACCTCGAGCCGTTTGCGAACGTGACCTACTGGCATCCCACGCTCAACGATGTCCCCAGCGGGCCCGGCATCATCATCGCCAACGAGTTCTTTGACGCGCTGCCGGTCCACCAGGTGGTGAAGACGGAATATGGCTGGCACCAGCGGCAGGTCGACATCGATGCCGACGGCAAGCTTGCCTTCACGCTGGCGCTGGCGCCGATCCGGCATTTCGAATGGCTGCTGTCGGAGTCGGTGCGCCGGGCGCCGCTCAATTCCATCTTCGAATGGCGCAGCGAAATCGCGGCGATGGATATCGGCCGCCGCGTCGCCCGCGACGGCGGCGCCGCGCTGGTGATCGATTACGGCCACGACGAGAGCGCCGTCGGCGATACGCTGCAGGCGGTCGGCCGCCATGCGTTCGCCGACCCGCTCACTACGCCCGGCAGCATCGATTTGACCGCGCACGTCGATTTCCAGTCGCTGGCGCGCGCTGTTGAGGCGATGGGCGCGAAGGCCCACGGCCCGATCCAGCAGTCGGTATTTCTGCAGCGCCTCGGCATCGAAGCCCGCGCCGGCACGCTCAAGAGCAATGCCTCGCGGGCACAACGCGCCGACATCGATGCCGCCCTCGAGCGGCTGATCGGCACCGGCAATTCCGGTATGGGTGCGCTATTCAAGGCCATGGCCTTTGCATTGCCGGCGCTGGGCACGCCGCCCGGCTTCGAGACCTGAGCGGGCTTGCAACACCGCGGATTTGGATTCATTGAATGCCCATGCTCCGGGCTGCAAACCTTTCCAGACTCGCCGGCATTCGCCACGCCTTCTTCACCCGCGGTGGCGGCGTGTCGCAGGGCGTCTATGCAAGCCTCAACGGCGGTGTCGGCTCCAATGATGCGCCCGACAAGGTCGCGGAAAATCGCGCGCGCATGGCGGCGGCGCTCGGCGTCGCGCCGGATCGGCTGATCACCGCCTATCAGATCCATTCACCGACGGTCGTGGTCGCGGAGCGGCCATGGACAGCGGAGAACCGCCCCCGCGCCGACGCTATCGTCACCCGCATGCCGACCCTGGCGATCGGCGTTTCCACGGCCGATTGCGGGCCGCTGCTCTTCGCCGACGACACAGCACGCATCGTCGGCGCCGCCCATGCCGGCTGGCGAGGCGCCTTTACCGGCGTGATCGAAGCGACCGTCGCGGCGATGGAAAAACTCGGCGCCGAACGCTGCCGCATTGCCGCAGCGCTCGGTCCAACCATCCGCCAGCCCAATTATGAAGTCGGCCCGGAATTCATCGCCCGTTTCACCGAAGCCGATCCCGACAACGCGCGCTTCTTTGCCGCCGCGCCGGATGCCGGTCACGCCATGTTCGACCTCGCCGGCTATATCGCCGATCGAATTCAACGCGCAGGCATTGTGCAATTTGAAGATCTCGGCCTGTGCAACTATGCCGAGCCGGCGCGCTTCTTCAGCTTCCGCCGCACTACGCATCGGGGCGAAGCCGACTACGGCCGCCACGTCAACGCCATCGCGCTCGCCGACGATTAATGCGGCATAACCACCGGCTTTCCCTACTGGACTCCGAGGCGTCCGAGCCGCTACCTTTGCCGACGGCCGAGGGGTTTAACGAGAAAAACGGCCGCAGGGGTGGCGATGCAGGGTCGTCGGTGGCGGCGCAAGGGGTGCGCCGCGTGGCGTGATGTCGGTCGCTTGCGTTGGCTTTTTGCCGCCGCTTGCGCTTTGGCGCTATCCGCTTGCACCACCGACGGACAGCAGACGGCGATGGCGCTTGCGCCGCATGGGGCGAGCGTCGCCTTTGAATCCATCGACGGCCCGCCGGAAGGGCAGTTCTACAAACTGGTGCAGGATCTCAACGACGAGGCGCAAGCGCGCCGCCTTGCCGTGGTTTCGCGCGAACATACCTCGGCCTACCGCGTGCGCGGCTACCTCGCCGCCGAGACCGTTAAAGGGCAAACGACAATTTCCTGGGTCTGGGACGTCTTCGACGATGAAGGCCGCCGCGCGCTGCGTATCAATGGCGCCGAAGCCGCGCCCGGCAAGCACCGCGACGCCTGGACCGCCGCCGACGACGCGGTGCTGCAACGCATTGCCCGGGCGAGCATGGATCAGCTCAGCGCCTTCCTGACCTCGCCCGATGTCGCGCCGGCCGAGGCGCCGGGCACCGTCGCTTTCATCGACAATTCTTCGACCCCCGAGGCCGCCGGGATTTTCCGCGTCTCCCACCCCGATGCCGACCCAGTTTCGGGCGAGGGCGCCGAGACACCGGCCAGAGACGCACAGACTTCGGTGCCCTTGCCGCGCCGGCGGCCAACGGTCTCCGCCACCATAGCGCCGCATGGCACTGTGGCGCTGGCAATAGCGGACCACTAGCGCTTTTCGCCTAAAAACGTGGCGGGATAAGGCGTTGGACGCATATTGCCGCATGTTCCCCGCCTTGATATGACCACGCCGCCTGTGGCGTCAGGTAGGCGAGGACAGCGGGATGGCGGCCAAGAATGGAGCGATCAAGCTCGTCGCCGGCAACTCGAATCCCGCGCT
>DATJYA010000392.1:0-8906 GCA_035499835.1 Pseudolabrys sp. | reverse complement strand
GCTCGACCGCGTCGCCAAGGGCGCCGACGGCTATCCGCCCTACAACATCGAGCGCCTGGCGCGCGATGGGAACAGCCCGGAACGGTTGCGCATCACGCTGGCGGTCGCCGGTTTCACCCGCGACCAGCTCGATGTCACCATCGAGGAAAGCCAGTTGCTGATCCGCGGCCGCCAGCAGGACGACAAGACCCGGCAATACCTCCACCGCGGCATCGCCGCGCGCCAGTTCCAGCGCACCTTCGTGCTGGCGGAAGGCATGGAGGTGTTGGGCGCCGAACTCAAGAACGGGCTGCTGTCGATCGATCTTGCCCGGCCGGAGCCGGAGCGGATCGTGAAGACGATCTCGATCAACGAGTGTGAATGACGGAAATTCGAAACAGGACTCGACACGCAAGTCGCATCAGAAAGGAGTCGAGGGCCAATGACTGACAAGATGACAAACGACAAGAGCACAGAACAGAATTCGACGCATCCGGCGATCACCGTCGAGGCGCTGGCGCAGCTTGGCGGCGGGCATCTCGCCTACGTCAAGTCAATCAATTCGGAAGACGTGAACAAGCTGTTTCCGCAGGCGCCGAAGATTGCGCCCGGGCTGAAACTGTTCGCGCTGCATGCCGCCGACGGCACGCCGATCATGTTGACGGATACGCGCGAGGCCGCGCTGGCTAACGCCTGGAGCCAGGAGCTCGAGCCGGTCAGCGTGCACTGAGGTTTCGGCGGACGAGAGCCGCGCCATACAAATGACGCTGTCATGCCCCGCGAAAGCGGGGCATCCAGCAATGGCAAAAGCTCAAATAAACCCGAAGCGCCGTGAGTACCGGATCATCCGCTTGCGCGGATGATGACGATGACGTCTGTGGAAATGTTGGTCGCTTACGCCGCGCTGCTCGCCGCCGGCATCGCCAGCACCGCATAGAGCGTCTGCGCATCGCGCGACTCGCGCAGTTTACGCGCGATCTCGGGATCGCGCAGCAGCCGCGCCACGCGCGCCAGCGCCTTCAGGTGATCGGCGCCGGCGGCTTCCGGCGCCAGCAGCAGGAAGCAGAGATCGACAGGCTGGCCGTCGAGCGCTTCGAAATCGATCGGCCGCTCCAGCCGCGCGAACAGCCCGAACAGGCGGCCGAGCTTCGGCAATTTGCCGTGCGGAATGGCAACGCCGTTGCCGACGGCGGTCGAGCCCAGCTTTTCCCGCTGCAGCAGAATTTCCAGAATGGTTTTCTCGCTCTGCCCGCTCAACGCGGCGGCGCGCGCCGCGAGCTCCTGGATCGCCTGCTTCTTGGTATTCACCTTGAGCGCGGGCAGAATGGCGTTCGGCGCGACGAGATCGGTAAGCGTCATGGGCGTGACAAATGATCGTATGAAGCGGCGCGGATGAACAAGGGGGTTGGTGAATGGGGCGGACCATATGTACGGTCCGCTGCGGCTGTCAATGGCACGCTGCCACGGTGCCCTGCCGTATTTTCCGGCAGTTGAAAATGCGGTTAACCGCCGCGCACGCCCTGATGGTCCTTGCGGCGGCGTTTGTAGCGGCGCAGGCGCTTTTCGATGCGGATCGCGGCCTGATCCGCGCTTTCATAGGCATCCGCCGCCATTCCTTCGGATTCGAGAACGGCGCCGGAGTCGAGATGAATCACGCATTCGGTATGATAACCGAAGCCATCGCGGCCGACCGTGGCGTGGCCGGAATAGCCGCCGCGGAAATATTTCGACGTCGCCTCGGCGACGCGGTCGCTGATGCGCTCACGCAGCGCCGCGCCGATGTTCATGTTTTTTCCGGATACGCGCAAAGGCATCGATCGGGCCTCCACTCACCAGACGCGGATTTGCGGCCCCGCGCTTTCGGCCGCCCCCGCTAATTACCTAAACTTAGGAATGTTCCACCAAAGGTCAATGTAGCCCACGGCGCCTCTAACCGGACGCCGCCTGCTTGTCGCGCCGCCGCTGCACCGACGAGGGGATGCGCATCGCCTCGCGGTATTTGGCGACGGTACGGCGGGCGATGTCGATGCCGGCGCCGCGCAGCTTTTCGACGATGGTGTCGTCGGAGAGAACATCCGCGCAGGTCTCCGCGTCGATCAACTGGCGGATGCGATGGCGCACGGCTTCCGCGGAATGGGCCTCGCCGCCGTCGGCCGATGCAATCGACGAGGTGAAGAAATATTTGAGCTCGAAGATGCCGCGGGTCGTCGCCATGTACTTGTTGGCGGTGACGCGCGACACCGTCGACTCGTGCATGCTGATGGCGTCCGCCACGGTTTTCAGATTGAGCGGCCGCAGATGCTGCACGCCGTTGGCGAAGAACGCATCCTGCTGGCGCACGATTTCGCTCGACACTTTCAGGATCGTCTTGGCGCGCTGATCGAGCGCGCGCACCAGCCAGGTCGCGGTCTGCAGGCAATCGGCCAGATAGGTCTTGTCGGTATCCTTGTGCGTGGTCTTGGAGACCTGCGCGTAATAGCGCTGATTGATGAGCACCTTCGGCAGCGTGTCGGAATTCAATTCGACCTGCCAGGTGCCATCCGGAGCCGGGCGCACGAAGACGTCGGGTACGATGGGCTGCACCAGGGTCGAGCCGAAGGCGAGACCGGGCTTGGGATTGAGATTGCGGATCTCCGCCATCATCTCGACGAGATCTTCATCGCCGACGCCGCACAGGCGGCGCAGCGCGGCGAAGTCGCGCTTGGCCAGAAGATCGAGATGCTCGACCAGCGCCCGCATGGCCGGGTCATAGCGGTTGCGGTCCTTGAGCTGGATCGCCAGGCATTCGCTCAAGCTTCGCGCGCAGACCCCGGGCGGATCGAGCGTCTGCAGGATCGCCAGCACCGCTTCGACCTCGGCGCGCGGCGCGCCGAGCTTCTCGGCAACGCTGTCGAAGTCGCCGCCGAGGTAGCCGGCCTCGTCCACCATGTCGATCAGGTATTTGCCGATCATGCGTCGCGCCGGATCGGAAATCGCCAGCGCCATCTGCTCGGCAAGATGACCGGCGAGCGTGGTCTCCTCGCTGACGAAAGCTTCGAGGTTGTAGGCGCTGTCGTCGCCGCCATGCGAGCCGGAGCCCGACCATTCCGAATAGGCCGGCGGCGGCGCCTCCGGTGGCGGCGACTTTTCCCCGCCGTCATCCGGGAAGACGTTTTCCAGCTCGGTGCCGAGGCCCTCTTCCATCGAGCTGCGGCTGCTCTCGAGTTCCTGGCCGTTCCAGTCGGCGGGTTCGGGAGCTTCTTCGCCTTCGGAACCGTTGCTCTCGGCTTGCGTCTCGGCACCGGCCGGCGGCGGCTCATCGTCGCTGGCGCGCTCGAGCAGAGGATTTTTCTCCAGCTCGGTCTCGACATAGGCGGCAAGGTCAAGGCTGGAGAGCTGCAGCAGCTTGATGGCCTGCATCAGCTGCGGCGTCATCACCAGCGCCTGCGTCTGGCGAAATTCCAGTCTCTGCGACAACGCCATTGAGAATCCCGGCTGATTCTGGTCCGTTTCTTGCTTGTTACTGGTTTATAACAGGTTGCCGACGCAAGCGGTATGAGATTCCGCAGTGCGGCAATGCACAAATCTTGTGCAAAACTAACCGCCGGCTAAAGCCGGAATTCTTCGCCCAGGTACAACCGACGCACGTCAGGGTTGTTGACGATGTCTTCGGCGCGCCCCTCCATCAGCACCGAGCCGGAATAGATGATGTAGGAGCGGTCGGTGAGGCCGAGCGTCTCGCGGACATTGTGGTCGGTGATCAGCACGCCGATGCCGCGGTTGGTGAGATGCCGCACCAGCGCCTGGATGTCGCCGACGGCGATGGGGTCGATGCCGGCGAAGGGCTCGTCGAGCAGCATGTAGCTTGGCCGCGTCGCCAAGGCGCGGGCAATTTCGACGCGGCGCCGCTCGCCGCCCGAGAGCGCAATGCTCGGCGTCTTGCGCAGCCGCGCAATATTGAATTCCTCCAGCAGCGCGTTGAGGTCCGCTTCGCGGCGGCGCCTGTCCGGCTCGACGACTTCAAGCACGGAGCGGATATTGTCCTCGACATTGAGGCCACGAAAGATCGAGGCCTCCTGCGGCAGATAGCCGATGCCGAGACGGGCGCGCTGGTACATCGGCAGTTCGGTTACTTCGTAGCCGTCGAGCTCGATACGGCCGCGATCGGCCGCAATCAGCCCGGTGATCATGTAGAACACGGTCGTCTTGCCGGCGCCGTTGGGGCCGAGCAGGCCGACCGCCTCGCCGCGCCGCACATAAAGCGTGACGCCCCTCACCACGGTGCGCCCGCCGAAACTCTTTTCGACGCCGTGGGCGGCAAGATAGCCGTGGCGGATGGCCTGGCGGGCATCGACATCGCGGCGCTGGCGGGCGGCGGCCTGCTGTCCGGCGGCGCCCGCCTGTCGCATCGCCACGGCGAGCTGGTGCTGGCGCGCGTCCGCCGGCGTCCGTTGCGTCGACGCGGGGCGCCGCCGGAACAGCGAAAGAATATTCACCGGGTCACCTCGCGGCGCATGGTTCGGGCGGGCCCTGGCCGGACGCGGGAGCTTAGCTGATTCCGCATCAGTTGAATGGCCGCATGGGAATCGGCGACGAACCTGCCCCCTTGCCGCCTGGCTTGGCATCCGGGCCGCTGCCGCCGGGCAGGAACAGCCCCTGCACCCGGCCTTGCCCGCTCTTGCCGGACTCGATGCGTGAAACCCCGCTGGTCAGGTCGACCACGAGCCTGTCGCCGCGCAGTACATTCTGGCCCTGCGTCATCACCACATTGCCGGTGAGCGTCACGGTGTTGGTTTGCATGTCGAACAGGCCGAGATCGCCGGTCGCGGTCTGCTCCTTCTGCGTCACCACGACGCCGCCGCGCGCTTCCAGCCTCTTGATGCGCTGTTGGCCGCCCGGACCGGGATTGGCGAGCGCCACGCTTTTGGTCTTGTCGGCGTCGGCCTCGTTCTGCTCGTAATACACCACCAGCGATTTGCAGCGCATGCCGGTGTCGCCCTGCGTCACATGCACGTTGCCGCTGAACGTCGCCACCTTGTCCTTGTCGCGCACTTCCAGGGTCGCCGCCTCAATATGGACGGGTTGATCGTGGTTCTGCGAAAAGCCCTGCAGCGCGTTCGGCGGCCCCTTCGAGGGCTGGGCACTGACCGTGACAGTCGCCGCCAGGAGCGCGGCGATGAGAGGCAAGCGGACGAGCAGCCGCGTCATCGCGCCCCCGCCTTGTTTTGCCCGGCGTCCGGCTGGTTGAGCGTCAGCACCATGTCGACGCCGCCGCCGAAGCGCACAAGATCGCCGGAATTGACAACCTCGAGCCGGTTGGCGTTGAGCGTGCCCTGCAGCACTTTCACCGCCACGGGATGCTCGGACAGCACATTGCCTTCGCGGGTGTCGACCAGCGCCTCAGAGAGCCGGCACTCGTAGCCGGCGGACGAGGTCAGCACGATATCCTGCGCCAGCCTGAGCGTTTCGCCCTTGGTGTCGTAAATGCCGGTTGCCGCCGAAACCTGAATCGAGCCCTTGTCCTGCATCTGCACTTTGGCATGGATATCGTGCAGCTCGACAATGTCCGGCTTGGTCACATCCTGCGCCGCCGCCGTAGCGGTCACTTCGTAGGCGCGCCCGTCGCGGGTAAAGCCGGACAGCCGCGGCTGCTCCATGGTGATCTTGGTGCCGGAGACGACGAGATTGCCGATATCGATCGGCAGCTTGGTCAGCACGCGCAACGGATTGAAATAGGCGGCCACGATGACGAAGGCGAGCGCCAGCGCCACCGCGGCGGGCAGGGCAACGCGCAGGATGCGCACGATCCGGCTGTGGCGGCGGGCGGCGCGGAAGGCGCGCTCGGCGCTGCCGCGGCTCATGGTCCAATAGGCGCGCGCGGTCTGCGGGTCGGATCTGGCTGCGATCGGATGGTTCATGCCGCCGGCACAGGCTCGGTTGAGAGACGCTCTGGGAAAATCACCTTACACCCCGCCACGCAACCTGCGGTGCGAATATGGCCCGCAAGCGGCAAGAACCGAGCGTAGTCCTGTAATCAATACAATAAGTTACACGGAGTGAGAAAAGATGTCCTCGGCCGCCCAGCCGGAAAGATCGAGCCGCACCCGGTCGGGCAGGAAACCGAAGCAGGCGGCCGCGAGGCCGCTGCGGCCTTCGCGCGCGAGCATGGCGTCGAGCTTGTCCTTCAGCGCATGCAAGTGCTGCACGTCGGTGGCGGCGTAGGCGACCTGCGCATCGGTCAGGCCCTCGGCGCCCCAATCGGAGGATTGCTGCTGCTTGGAGACATCGACACCGAGCAGTTCCCGCGTCAGGTCCTTGAGGCCGTGCTTGTCGGTATAGGTGCGCACAAGGCGGGACGCGATCTTGGTGCAATAGACCGGCTCCGCCATCACGCCGAAGGCGTTGAACAGCACGCCGAGATCAAAGCGCGCGTAATGGAAGATTTTCAGGATCGACTTGTCGGCGAGCAGCTTTTGCAGATTGGGCGCCTGCTTCTGCCCGGCCGCAATCTGCACCACGTCGGCGGAGCCGTCGCCGGGCGACAGCTGCACCACGCAGAGCCGGTCGCGGTGCGGATCGAGACCCATGGTCTCGGTGTCGATCGCCACGGCGCCCTTGTAGCCGGTGAGGTTCGGCAGATCGCCGCGATGCAGGCGGATGGTCATTCGCTCAACCGGTTTGCCTGCGCATGATCTTGCCCGAAGGCCGGTGACCACCTTTCGGCATCATGCGCCGGACGCTGGTGCCCAGGAGAGGACTCGAACCTCCACGCCTTGCAGCGCTAGTACCTGAAACTAGTGCGTCTACCAATTCCGCCACCTGGGCATGTCGGGACTAGGTACGGAGCCGGTTTCGCCTTGTCAATTCAGGGTCAATCGGCTGCCGATCCGCCCCTGTACAGGCCGCGCCCGATCCTGTATTTGCCGGATTGCCGAGCTTTGAGCCCCGCGAGGCACGGAAATGACCTTCAAAAGCGACCTCGACACCCTGATCACCGTCTACGGCGGCTCGGGCTTTATCGGCCGCCATGTGGTGCGGGCGCTTGCCGAGCGCGGCTATCGCATTCGCGTGGCGGTGCGCCGGCCGGAGCTTGCGTTCCATCTGCAGCCGCTGGGCCGGGTCGGTCAGATCCACGCCGTGCAGACCAATCTGCGCAACGCCGCATCGGTCGAGGCGGCCGCGCGCGACGCCAGCGTTCTGGTCAATCTGGTCGGCCTCCTCGCCGAAGGCGGGCGGCAGAAATTCGACGCCGTGCACACGTTCGGCGCCGAGCAGGTGGCGCTTGCCGCCAGCAATCACGGCGCCCGCATGGTGCATGTGTCGGCGATCGGCGCCGACGAGAATTCGGCCTCGCGCTATGCCCGTTCCAAGGCGGCGGGCGAGCGCATGGTTTTGGCGGCGCAGCCGCAGGCCGTGATTTTCCGGCCGTCGATCGTGTTCGGACCGGAGGACGACTTCTTCAACCGCTTCGCCGCGCTGGCGCGCATGTCGCCGGTGCTGCCGCTGATCGGCGGCGGGCATACGCGCTTTCAGCCGGTGTTCGTCGGCGATGTCGCCGCGGCAATCGTGCGGGCGGTGGAGGGCAACGCGCGCGCGGGGATCGTTTACGAGCTGGGCGGTCCGGAAGTGCGCACCTTCAGGCAGCTCATGGAATTCGTGCTGGCGACGGCCGAGCGCAAACGCTTGCTGCTGCCGCTGCCATTCTTCCTCGCCAAGTTCAAAGCCACGGTGCTGCAATTTGCGCCGCCGCCGTTCACGCTCACCGGCGACCAGGTGGAGCTGTTGCGCAGCGACAACGTGGTGTCCGATGCGGCGAAGACCGAGGGCCGCACGCTGCAAGGACTGGGTCTCGATCCCGAGCTCATCGAGGCTATCGTGCCGGCCTATCTCTGGCGCTTCCGCAAGACCGGCCAGTTCCGCAGCCGCGCCGCCTGAACGGCCGGCCTAGAGGACGTAGAGCGCCAAAATCCCGGCAGCGCCGACGGCGATGCGCCACCAGGCGAACACCGCGAAGCTGTGGTGTTGCACGTAGCGCAGAAACGTCTTCACCACGATCCAGCCGAAGATGAACGAGAAGACGAAGCCGACGGCAATGGCGAGCAAATCGCCGTGCGCGAGCTCGGCGCGGCTCTTGAACGCCTCATAGGCGAAGGCGCCGACCATGGTCGGCATGGCGAGCCAGAAGGAAAATTCAGCCGCCGAGCGCCGGTCGGCGCCGAACAGCATGGCGCCGACAATGGTCGCGCCGGAGCGCGATACGCCGGGGATCATGGCGAAGCATTGGCAGACGCCGATGCCCAGATACATCAGCAGCGGAAATTCGGTCGACTCCAAATAGCGCGGCTTGAGATCCATGCGGTCGATCCAGAGCAGCACGAAGCCGCCGAGGATGAACATGATGCAGACGATGCGCACGTCGAACAGATGCGACTTGATGAAGGATGCCGCGAGCGCGCCGATCACCGCCGCCGGCAGGAACGCCACCAGCACGCCGATGACGAAACGTGTCGCATCCCATTGCGTGAACATGTGCGTCGCCAGCGACCAGAGGCGGCCGAAATAGATGCTGAGCAGCGCCAGAATGGCGCCGAGCTGGATGAGAATGGTGAACGATTTGCCGAAGGCGTCCTCGCCCCAGCCGAGAAAATGCTCCATCAGCAGCAGATGTCCGGTGGAGGAAACCGGCAGGAATTCGGTGAATCCCTCGACCACGCCAAGAATCGCAGCTTTGATCAGGTCGATATAGGGTGCGAGGGCGTGCATGCGGCGGCTCCGGGGGAAATCAGGCCAGCGCTTGTGGCGCAACAGCCAAGCCGGGGCAACGAAAAAAGCCGTAATCCGCCGCAATTTGCGCAGACGCTACCGCTTCCTATAGTGCCCCGCCTTTCCGATTCTTACCCAGGCTCCCATGCTGACATTGCTGCACCAACCGCTCTGCCCGCTGTCGC
>DATJYA010000391.1:0-2583 GCA_035499835.1 Pseudolabrys sp. | reverse complement strand
CTCCTCGTATTCCGACTCGCTTCTGATCTTTTCGGCCTCGAGCTCGGCCACGCGCATCTGCACGGCGTCGCGCGCCACCGCCATCTCATGGAGGCGGCGGTCATAGTCGCGGATTTGGTCGGCGCGGGCGAGCAGGTGCTCGCGTGCCTCGCCGAGCAGCTTCTCGGTCGCGCCGAAGCGGGCCTGCAGCGCGTCGTAGCGGATGCGCTGGCTGTTGCGCTCGTGCTCGTGGCGCTCGTTGCTTTCCTCGATCGCCGTCGAAAGTCTCGATCGCTCGGTATTGAGTTCGGCAAAATTGGCTTCCACGTTGCGCAACCGGCCGTGCACCGTGGTGAGGCTGTTCTCGGTCTCGGCGAGCTTGCGCGACAGCCGCGCCGCCTCGGTGATGCTCTTGTCGAGGGCGCTCTGCAGCGCGCGCTTTTCATCCTCGGCGAGCAGCAGGCGCTGGCGGGCGCTGTTGATGTCGGATTCGAGGACGACGATGCGCTTTTCCGCGGCGATCAGGCGGTCGTCAAGCCGCTTGTTTTCCTCCTCCAGCGCCTTGTTATCGCCGGTCTCCTGCCGCAGGCGGCTTTCCAGTTCGCCGATCTGCGCGCGCCGGGCGGCGACGTCGATGGATATCTCCGCCTTGGTCGCCTCCGTCGCCTTGAGAACGTCCTGGGTGGCGGCGAGTTCCTGGCGCAGCACCAGGCATTCGCTCTGGGCCTCCGCGTGGCGCTTCTCCAGGTCGGCCATTTCATTGCGCAGCTTGCCGTAGGCCGTCCTGGTGTTGTTGAGGACCGTCTGCAGCGCGACCTTTTCCGATTTCTCGGTTTCGTAGGAGGCCAGCGCCTTGGCGATCGGATCGGCGAGCTGGGCGACGGCTTCCTTGATGGAGTCGAGTTCGTTGACCTTGTTGGCGGCGTTGAGCAGCAGATTGCGCAGCGCCTCGTTCTCGCCGCCGACGCGGGCGCCGAGCGCGGAAAACAGTTCCTCATCCAGTTCAAGGGGATTGGCGGGCTCTGGCGCCGGCACGGCTGCGATTTCGGAAATGACCGGCTTGCGGGAGAGAAAGCCGCCAAATTTGCCCATTGCAGGATCCTGTGATGCGCCGATCCGCCCGGCCGAAGCGACGCCGAATCACCGACAAGACGCAATCCTAGAACAATCCGGGAAATCGATGGTTAATAAATACCTAACGGCCGCCGGCGCGCAGCCAGAACAATGTTTGCGTTCAATAGCTTGGCAGATCGCCTCAGGGGTGCCGGGGCGGCTCGGCCGGGCATCCCGCGGAGGCGGCACGGCGCCGAGAATATCAGCCGCCGGTTGATGCAAACGTGCCACGTCACTGTGAATAATGGGGCGGCGCGCCAGATGTCTGCTCGACTTGACCGGCAAAGCGGCTCAAGAATTCGATATCCCCCACGTCCGGGCCGGAGAAATCCCCGTAATGACCAAGAGACTTTCGTTGTTTGCCGCGGCCCTGGCTGCCACTGCCTTGTCGTGCCAGACCGCCAAGGCGAGTGATTTGAGCGAGCTACTCCCACGCACTCCTATCGATGGGGTCGCCATCGGAGTTGGCATCGCCGCGACCGCGGGCTATTTCGCGCTCGATCATTGGCGCTGGAAGTGGGAAGACGTAAACGGCTTCAGCAGCATCGCCGCCGTGACCGCGACCACCATCGGCTGCATTGCGGTGTCGCCAATGGTCGGGACCGTTGTTCTCAATCGGCCATTGACGCAGCGCGAGGCCGGCGTCCTGTTCGGCTCTTGTATCATCCCATTTGTCGGCGGCTGGCTGGTGAACAAGGCCTATGAGGCGCATCCGGAGTGGGATCCGGCCTACACGCCGCCGCACGAAAAGAAGAAAAAGCACGCGAAGATGTAGTTCGCGCCCGCGCGTTCGCGAATCCAGCCGCCGCCAAACATCGGCGGCGGTTTCGTCATGTGTGTTCGCGCTATGCGCGCTTGGCGATGAACAGGCCTTCGGACAGGCGGAAGGTGGCGTCGCCGTCGAGGCCCTTGGGCTCGAGGACGTCCTTCGCCTCCGGTATCGCCAGTGTCAGCATCGAACGCAGGAACGCCTGCATGTTGGCGTCGTGGCGCGCGGCCCAGCTCTTGAACTCCATCTGCTTGTACATCTGTTCCTCATGGGTGACGGCAAATCCGGCGGCCTTGAAGGCCGCGCGCCACTCCTCCATGGTCCATGAGCGCAGATGACTCGGATCGCGGAAACGCTCGAAGGCGTTGACGTAGTCGCCGACCGCGCCCGGCGGCACCACGTTGTCGACAATCGCCGCCAGCGCGCCCGGCTTGAGCACGCGATGCACCTCGCCCAGGAATTCGGGGATGCTGTCGAAATGATGCGGCGCGATGCGGCAAGTGACCAGATCAAAGCTCGCATCCTCGAACGGCAACGCCTCAGCCTTGGCGTAAGTTGTGCGCAGATTGGCGAGGCCGCGCTTGGCCGCTTCCGCCTTCACCATGTCGAGCATTTCCTGGGTGATGTCTGTCGCCCAGACGCGCTCGACAAGCGGGGCAAACGTATAGGCGACGTGACCACCGCCGGTTGCCACGTCGAGCACGCGCCAGTTTTTCTGCGGC
>DATJYA010000390.1:0-2820 GCA_035499835.1 Pseudolabrys sp. | reverse complement strand
GCCGGAGGCTTCCAGGATCGCGCGCAGGAAGGCCACGGTCGAGCCCTTGCCGTTGGTGCCGGCGACATGAATGACCGGCGGCAGTTTCTTTTCCGGATGCCCGAGCGCCGCCAGCAGCCGCTCGATGCGTTCGAGCGACAGGTCGATGCGCTTGGGATGCAGCGACGACAGCCGCGCCAGAATGGAGTCGATGGGGGTCATAGCAAGAACTTACCAGACTTGCCGCGGGTACGGCGGGACTCCCTCTCCCCGTCGGGGAGAGGGTTGGGGGTGAGGGGGCTTACGACTTTCGACCGGCTCTAACCCCTCACCCGGCGCGCTTTGCGCGCCGACCTCTCCCTGTGGGAGAGGTGAAGAAATTTACGCGTGCGCCGGAACCGGCAACGCCTGCTGGCCGCCAGCCGGCGATTTGGTCAGCAACCGGCACAGTTCGGCAAGCGTCGCGCGCAGCTTGTGCCGATGCACGACCATGTCGACCATGCCGTGCTCGCGCAGATATTCGGCGCGCTGGAAGCCATCCGGCAATTTCTCGCGGATGGTCTGCTCGATGACGCGCGGGCCGGCAAAGCCGATGAGCGCACCCGGCTCGGCGATGTGCACGTCACCGAGCATCGCGTAGGAAGCGGTGACGCCGCCGGTGGTCGGATTGGTGAGCACGACGATGTAGGGCTTCTTCGCCTCGCGCAGCATTTGCACCGCCACCGTGGTGCGCGGCAATTGCATCAGCGAATAAATGCCTTCCTGCATGCGCGCGCCGCCGGATGCCGCGAACATGATGAACGGCGTGCCCCGCTTCACCGCCGTTTCCAGCCCGGCGACCACGGCTTCGCCCGCCGCCATGCCGAGCGAGCCGCCCATGAAGTCGAAATCCTGCACGCCGATGGTGACCATCAGCCCGTCGAGACGGCCGATGCCCGCTTTCACCGCATCCTGCAGGCTAGTCTTGGCGCGCGCGTCTTTGAGCCGGTCGGCGTAACGGCGCTCGTCGCGGAATTTGAGCGGATCGACCGGCACCTCTGGCACTGCGATGTCTTCGTATTCGCCGCCATCGAACATGGTCTTCAGCCGCAGCGGCGCGCTGATGCGCATGTGATAATTGGACGAAGGGATGACGAACTGGTTGGCCTCGACGTCCTTGTAGAAGACGAGTTGGCCCGTTTCCGGACATTTGATCCAGAGATTTTCCGGCGTTTCGCGGCGCAGAAAGCTGCGAATCTTCGGGCGGACGACGTTGGAGATCCAGTTCATGGCCTGCCTATATAGGCTCGTTTTGGCGGCAATATAACGGCGGCGGAACCAGAATTCTTCAAGCCTTGCGGGCGTTCCGGTTGGTGCCCTCGAGCAGGGCGATGAGCCCCTTCAACAGCGCCGTCGGCGACGGCGGACAACCGGGAATGTGCAGATCGACCGGTATCGCGTCGCTGACGCCGCCGGCCACCGCGTAGCTGCCGGCAAAGACGCCGCCGTTGCCGGCGCAGTCGCCGACGGCGATCACCCATTTCGGATCGGGAGTGGCGTTGTAGGTACGCAGCAACGCTTCGCGCATATTCTTCGTCACCGGCCCGGTCACCATAAGCACGTCGGCGTGGCGCGGCGAGGCCACGAAATGCAGGCCGAAGCGCTCGAGATCGTAGAACGCATTGCCGAGTGCATGAATTTCCAGCTCGCAGCCGTTGCAGGAGCCGGCGTCGACCTCGCGGATCGACAATGAACGACCCAACCTGGCGCGCGCCGCGCGGTCAAGGCTCTTGGCAATTTCCGCGAGAGAGGCCTCATCGGGCGCGGGCGCGGGCTCCGTGAGCGGACCGCGCGTCAAGCTTTCAATGAGCGTTCTGCGCATGGCTAAAGGTCGTGTCCCGAATAGGAGCAGTTGAACGACTTGTTGCAGAGCGGGAAGTCGGCAACGATGTTGCCCTCGATTGCATTCTCCAGCAGCGGCCACTGGAACCAGGACGCGTCGCGCAAGTGGCAACGGGCGACGCGGCCCTTGCCGTCGAGGCGCAACCACACCATGACGTCGCCGCGGAAGGCTTCCGCGATCCCGACGCCTTCGCCAATGCGGCCTTTCGGCGCGGCGGCAGCACGTACATTGCCGCCGGGCATACGATCGAGAATCTGCTCGACCAGCTCCAAGCTCTGCTCGACTTCGCGGATGCGAATCCACACCCGCGCGTTGACGTCGCCCGTACCCAGCACCGGTACTTCGAACTTGAGATCGGCGTAAGGCGCGTAGCCAAGATTGCGTCGCGCATCGAAGCTGCGTCCCGAGCCACGGCCGACATAGCCGCCGGCGCCGAAGCGCCGCGCGTAATCCGCGCGGACGATGCCGGTGGTCACCGTGCGGTCCTGCAGCGAGGCGGTATTGTCGTAGAGTTCGACCAGCCGCGGGAAAGTCTTGCGCACTTCGGCAAGCAGGGCGCGCAAGACGGCCACGCCTTCCGGCGCGATATCGCGAGCGACGCCGCCAGGCACGATGACATCCATCATCAGCCGATGGCCGAAACAGGCTTGCGCCGCACGTAACGTACGCTCGCGCAGGATGCCGCATTGCGCATGCATCAGCGCGAAGGAGGCATCGTTGCAGATGGCGCCGATGTCGCCGAAATGATTGGCGAGCCGTTCAAGCTCCGCCATCACCGCGCGCAAGTAAGCCGCGCGCGGCGGCGGCGTCATCTGCAAGGCAGCTTCGGCGGCCTGCGCGAAGGCGTAAGCATAGGCGACCGTGCTGTCACCGGAGGTGCGGCCGGCGAGCTTTGCCGCTGCGTCGAGCGCAGCGCCTGCCATCAGCGATTCGATGCCCTTGTGCACATAACCCAGCCG
>DATJYA010000389.1:0-3658 GCA_035499835.1 Pseudolabrys sp. | reverse complement strand
GGACTAGGGTTGCACCGCACTATCGAAAGGTTGGCGTATGAGTGGCCTGGTAAGCGACGAAGACCTGGCGCGTGCCCGCACGGACGCGGCGTTTCGTCAGCGGTTGATGGCGGAAAGCCTCGATCGCCTGTTGGCGCTGCTTAACAGCATGCGCCGGGAAAGCGTTGAAAACCCCAACCGTGCTCGCCAGATCCGCGAGGGCGTCGCCCTCGCCGTCAAACTCGCCGACCGGCTGCAGCTTGAGGATAATTCAGGCCCGCGCGCGGCCTGATCGCGGCTTGCGCGCAATACTTGCCTTTTCCCGCCTAATCCGCATATAACCCCGGCGCTCCGTCGGTCCTGGCTGGGAGCTGAACGGACGGCCGTTTTTTTTCCCGAAACGAAAAGCGGCAGGGCCAGTTGGCCCGGCGTCCGGTGTTCCCGCCTTCTGAGCATTCGAGCCTTTCCCCGAAGGGCTCGAGGGGCTTTGCGCCGGGACTGGCGATGAACGAAACACAAGGGAAAGGCATTTCATGCCGCTATACGAACACGTCTATCTCGCGCGCCAGGATCTGAGCGCGCAGCAGGTCGAGGAACTGACGACCCAGCTCTCCGGCGTCATCACCCAGATGGGTGGCAAGATCGCCAAGACCGAATACTGGGGCGTCAAATCGCTCACCTATCGCATCCGCAAGAACCGCAAGGCGCACATGACGCTGCTCAATGTCGATGCGCCGCCGGCGGCGCTCGGCGAGATCGAGCGGCAGGAGCGCATCAACGAAGACGTGCTGCGCTACCTCACCATTCGCGTCGCGGCGCTCGAGGAAGGACCCTCGGCGATGATGCGCAAGTCGGACCGCGACGAACGCGGTGACCGCGGCGACCGTGGCGGGCGCGGCGGCTTTCGCGATCGTGATCGTCCGCGGCGCGACGATGCGCCGACTGACGATGCCGAGGTCCCGACGGTGGAGGAATAAACCATGGCATTCTCACCGCAAAGCGGCGCGCGCCGCCCATTTTTCCGCCGCCGCAAGACCTGTCCCTTCTCCGGCGCCAACGCACCGAAAATCGACTACAAGGACGTCAAGCTGTTGCAGCGTTACGTCTCGGAGCGCGGCAAGATCGTGCCGAGCCGCATCACCGCGGTGTCAGCCAAGAAGCAACGTGAACTCGCGCAGGCCATCAAGCGCTCGCGCTTTCTTGGATTGCTGCCTTACGTGATCAAGTAAACGCGTGCTTGATGCCGAAAAGCGGGAACCGGTTTTCGGTTAAGATCAAGCGGCACGGAAACTGAACGAGGCCTCCGGGGGCACCCCGCGGGCCGATGGTTGGGGCGGAACAATCCGTCTCTAACCGCTCGAACGGAGCGGGACAGCTCGTGATGATGCAAATCGGATTGATCGGGATTGGGGCCGGCGCTGCGGCAGCTTTGCTGTTCGCTTCGGTCGCTTCGGGCACGTGGCTGTCGATCCCCCTCTTCTACCTCGCCCCCCTGCCGATCCTGATTGCCGCGCTCGGCTGGAGCCACTGGGCGGCGCTGATCGCGGCCTTTGTCGGCGCGCTCGGGCTGGCAGCGGTGTTCGGCGCAGTGTTCTTCTTTTCGTTCCTCGCCGGCACCGGCGCCCCTGCCTGGTGGCTTGGCTATCTCGCCATGCTCGCCCGGCCGATGGCCGACGGCGCGGCTGGCAGCAATAGAACGCTCGAATGGTACCCGCCCGGCCGGCTGGTGGCGTGGGCGGCCGTTCTTGCAGCACTGATGGTCACGCTGGCGATCCCCAACTTCGGCACTGACGCGGAGACGTTCCGCGCCGGCTTGCACGACGCCTTGATGAGCGTGCTGCGCTCGGAGACCGGCCTCAGCGCCGACAGTCCGGCCACGCTGCCCGGCGTGAAAAATATCGACCGGCTGGTCAACTTCCTCGTCGTTGCCGTGCCGCCAGCGGCGGCGGTGGTGGCGACCATCACCAGTCTAGTCAACCTGTGGCTCGCCGGCCGCGTCGTGAAGTTCTCCGGATTGCTCAAGCGGCCGTGGCCGCAGCTTTCCGCCATGGTCTTTCCAAAGCCGATCGCGGCGCTGCTGGCCGCTGCTGTCGTCCTCTGCGCCGCCGGTGGGCTGATCAGCGTCGTCGCCGGCGTACTCACGGCGAGCCTGCTCATCGCCTACGCCGTGCTCGGCCTCGCGGTTCTGCACGCGATCACGCAAGACATCAACAGCCGCACCTTCCTGCTCGGCGGCGTCTATGCCGCGATCATCGTCTTCGGCTGGCCGGTGCTGGCGCTGTGCCTGCTCGGCCTTGTCGAAACTGCCTTCGACCTGCGCGCGCGCGTGGCGCGGCGACGGCGGCCCACAGCGCGCACCTGACATGGAAAACTCACCGATCAACCGCAATCAAATGATGGAGAAACGACAATGGATGTGATCCTGCTCGAGCGTATCGGCAAGCTCGGCCAAATGGGCGACGTGGTGCGCGTCAAGGACGGCTTCGCCCGCAATTTCCTGCTGCCGCGCGGCAAGGCGCTGCGGGCCACCGCCGACAACAAGTCCCGTTTCGAAGCGATGAAGGCCGAGTTACAGGCGCGCAATCTCGAGCTCAAGAGCGGTGCCGAGAAACTCGCCACCAAGCTCGACGGCAAGACGGTCACCGTGCTCCGCCAGGCCTCCGAAAGCGGCCAGCTTTACGGCTCGGTCTCGACCCGCGACATCGCCGCCCTGCTCAACAGCGATGATGCCGAGGTCAACCGCTCGCACGTAGTGCTCAATGCGCCGATCAAGGCCATCGGCCAATACAAGGTGCCGCTGTCGCTGCATCCCGACGTGGAGACGACCGTCATTGTCATCGTTGCGCGCAGCGCCGACGAAGCCGAACGCATTGCCCGCGGCGAAGACGTAACCGTGCAGCGTGGCGAGGCCGAGGAGGAAGCGGCTGCGGCCGCGGCGGCGGCGGAAGAGCTGTTCGAGCCGGAAGCCCGGGCCATGCGCGCGCAAGAGGGCGAGACGGTCGAGGAACCGGCGCCGGAAGCCAAGCCGGCCAAGACGTCGAAGAAGAAGGATGAGGCCTGAGACTTGCCGGGCTAGTCGGACTTCTTCTGCGGCTTCTCATCCTTGGCCGCCGGCTCGGGCGCGTCCGTTTTCGCGTCGGACGGCTTGGACTCGGGGGACTTTGGCTCAGAGGGCTTGGATTCGGCCGCTTTCGGCTCGCTGGCCTTGGCCTCATCCGGCTTCACTTCGCCGGACTTTGCCTCTCCTGCCTTGGGCTCGGTGGATTTCGGCGCCTCGGATTTGATCTCGCCGGACTTGGCCTCACCCGGCTTGGTCTCGCCCGGCTTGCCCTTTTCCCCACCTTTGGCGGTACGCTTGCCGTCCTGGCGTTTGGACGGCGCCGCGGGCCCCTTGTCGACTGATTGCAGATAGTCGGCGATCGCCGCCGCCGCCTCGCGGCTCGCGGTATAATGCTCGCGCAGGAAGGCGGTGAGGCCGAAAATGCTCCCACCCCTGCTCAGGCCTTGCGGCGTCTTGTGGCAAATGGCGCAATCCGAAGCGTAGAGCTGCGCCGGGGTCTTGCCGGCGTCGAAATTTTCCTGCGCCCGCGCCGGCATGACGCCGAGGGCGGCCAAAAGCGCGCCGGCGACCACGGTGCCGCGACTAAAAGAATTCATTGCTCCTCAACCTCTTGCCTTT
>DATJYA010000388.1:0-3553 GCA_035499835.1 Pseudolabrys sp. | reverse complement strand
TCACTCGCCGCAGCCGCGGCCGGCGCCGGATTGAGCATCAGCGCCAGCGCATTGTCGCCGCCCCAGGCGACGCTGAACAATCGCGCCTCGACCGCCATTTGCGTGTCATCGGGAGCGCTGATGGTCAGCGTCGTGCCGGCGGCTTTGCCGCCGCCGGGGTCGGGCTTGGCCTCGATGAACAGGCTGTCGAGACCTCCGGCCTCGGCCATTGCATCGAGCGAGGAATAGCCGGTCCAGTCGAGAAAGGCGCGGTTGGCATAGAGCAGAGAGTTGAGTCGGTAGACCAGAATGCCGATGGGAAGCCGGTCGAGAATTGGGCGGCCCTCCTGGGCATCGCGGGTGCGTTTCGGCTCGGATGGTCCACCGATCGGCGTGGGGCCGAAGTCGGCCTCCATCTGCGCCGGGACATTCTTGCCGGTAGCCTTCTTCAGCCGGTCGCTCAGCTCGCGGCCGAGCTCATGAAAGGCCTTCTGTTCGACGGCGGTCAGGCCCGGCTCTGGCGGCTTCGGCGCCGGGAATGACAAAACGGTGGCGCTTTCCGCAGGCGCGGCGTCTTCCGCTTTAGCCGCGACGGGTTCCGCCGCCGGCTGCGGCGCTGTCAGCTTGCCGGTATCGCGGCAGATGCCGAAACCGCGATAGCCGGCAAACTGGCGGTCGCGGCCGAACACCGGCAGACCCGCCAGCTCGACCGGCGCCCGGTTGGAGCTGCCCTCGGCCGGCCAGGACACGACGATGCCGCTCCAGGTATTGCGTGAGGCGAGGGCGCGCGCGACCTCCCCCTGCGGGTCGAGCTTGAGATCGTCGGCAATCTCCGCCCAGGTGCGGCCGAGCAAGGCGGCCTGCCGCGCTCCCAGCAATGCGACGAATGGTCCGGGGTCGATGGTGAAACGGTGAGCCGCATCGATCTGCCAGACGAAGCGCAGCGTCGGGCCGCGTGCCGAACTCGCCGGCGGCGCTGGGCTCGGCGCGACCGGCGCCGGCGCTTGCACGGGTGGCTGTTGCAGCGCCACCGGAGTCGTCGCCTCGGGCGCCGGTGACGGCGGCGACGGTCGCGGCGTCGCCTTGATGCGGCGGATCGGGCGCAGATCGCCGTCGGCGGCCGTCGGCATCGCCGCCGGTTCAACGAAGCTCAACAGCAGCGTCATTGTCGGCCCGGCGCCAAGCCGGCGCAGCGCCACCTGACCCAAGGGGATTTTGCCTTCGGCGACGCCATTGAGGCTCGCTTCCCGCGCCAGCTTTGCCGCGCCGAGCGCCGTCAGGTCCGGCGCCGCGCCGATAAGTGCGCGCGCGGCGGAAGCGACCTCGATCGATTCGCCGTCGGCGGCAAAAACGGCGGAAGCTGACGCGCAGTCGGCGAGCAGCCGGCGCGCGCGCTCGCCGAGCGGCAGGTCGGGGCCGGCGCGCTCGGTTGCGACCACGAGAACAGCCGCGCTGTTGTCGGGCAACACGAGGCGCGAGCACAGGCAGGTCAGCGGCGCGCCCATATCGGCGCCAAAGCCGCGCAGCCGCTCGAGGCGTGGTGCGCCGCCTTGCGGCAGCGTACCGGCAAGGCGGGCGATTTGCGCAACGGCCAAGTGATCGGCAGCGAAACGCAAGGCGGCAACCGCGGCCGGGGTGGCGGCGTTGAAAATTGCGGCGCCGGTCGGATTGGCCCAGAGCAGGCGCGTTGCGTCCGCGCGCCATAGCCATGCCGGCGTCGGGCTCAGAGCATGGGCCGCGAGCCGCGGATCGCTCAAGGCTACGATTGAGGGCTCGGTTCCACTCATCCTTGTCACACGGAATACGGCTAACAAATGCTTAATACGGCGCGTAGCGACCGAGGTCCACGACAAGGGCTGCGCCGCGGCGCTGCCAAGCGCATGTAACGTTAATTTGCCCGACCGGCGCGATTCGGATGAGTGGCAGGCGCCGCGAATTATGGTTAACTCTGGTGGGCGCCGGGGATGAAAGGCAGGAGAGTCTTCATGGCCACGGATAACGGTGCGAATTTTGAAATCCCGCCGCAAATGCGGGAATTCGCCGAAAAGAGCGTCGAACAGGCCAAGCAGGCCTTCGACAGTTTCATTTCCGCCGCCCAGCATGCGGTCAAGACGGCGGAAACCCAGGCGGCCAGCACGCGCAGCGGCGTCAAGGAGGCAGGCGAACTCGCCATGCGCTTTGCCGAGCGCAACATCAACAGCTCGTTCGAATTCGTGCAGAAGCTCATGCGCGCCAAGGACTCCAAGGAGGTCATGGCGCTGCACAGCGAATACGTCAGCGGCCAGATCGCGGCGCTGACCGAACAGGCCAAGGAATTGGGCAAGCAGGCGAGCAAGATGACCGGGTAAGACCCCGGTCCTTGGCCGTCACATGGTGAATTGCTGATTGCGCTGGCCGCCGAGAGGCCGGCGAAGTGATTTTATGACAATATTGTGCACCGCAATAATTTTTATTGCAATGCACCAAAACTTGTGCTAAAGGCTTGCGCACAACGATCCCGCTGATTCCCGCGCCTGTCTGGTGTTGCGTATTCAGAACCGGTGCCGGGCGGGTCCAAAATAAAGCGCAGGGCCGCTTTGCCGAGGGCAGCTGTCCGCACGTGCGCTCTGGTAAGCCCTCGTAAAATCGAAGGATTTTGCCATGCCCGAGATCGCCCCGACCCCCGCGCCGAAAGCCAAGCCGAAGCCCGTTGCCTCCAGCACCCCGGCCTTCGAGATCCCCAAATTCGAAATGCCGAAGTTCGAGATGCCGAAGATGGAAGTGCCTGCGGCCTTCCGTGAATTCGCCGAGAAGGGCATCGCCCAGGCCAAGGAAAACTACGAGAAGCTCAAGAGCGTTGCCGAGGACGCCACCGATACGCTCGAGGATACCTACGCCACCGCGGCCAAGGGCTGCAGCGGTTATGGCCTCAAGCTGGTCGAAAGCGCGCGCGCCAACAGCAATGCTGCCTTCGATCTGCTCGCCGAGCTGATGGCGGCGAAGTCCTATTCGGAGGTCGTCGAGCTGTCGACGGCTTACCTGCGTTCGCAGTTCGACACCGTCTCGGCGCAGGCCAAGGACCTTGCCGAACACGCGCAGAAGGTCGCGACCGATACCGCGGCGCCGATCAAGGAGAGCTTCTCCGCGGCGATGAGCAAGGCGGCCTGACGCCTTAGCGATTGCCGCGACGCAGCCGTCGAATCATCAAAGCCCGGGCGGGTCGCCGTCCGGGCTTTTTTTGCGTCTTCCGGAGCGTCGGCGCGGCAAGCTTGCCAAACGCCGGGGTGGCTCTTAGGGTCCGCCCGCCGTCGTGCAGGCGTAGCTCAGTTGGTTAGAGCGCTGGTCTGTGGAACCAGAGGTCGGTGGTTCAAGTCCACCCGCCTGTACCAATGTCATTCCTCCGCAGTTTCCGCAAAATCCGGGCAGCGGTTTTCACGTCGGATGAGGCCAAAATGCAAAACGCCGGCGATGCGATCGCCGGCGTCTCGATCGTTTGGGATAGGCTTTAGCGCGTCGGATAGTAGCGGCCGTTGTTGGCGGCGCGCGGCCCGTAGATGTAGACGCGCTGCTGCCGTTCCGGCACCGCCGCCTGGGC
>DATJYA010000387.1:0-2896 GCA_035499835.1 Pseudolabrys sp. | reverse complement strand
GCAGGAACGTGATGACCACGTTCACCAGCGGCCCGGCGATGGCGATGAGGAATTCCTGCCACGGCTCTTCGGGGATGCGCTCGAGTTGCGCCACGCCGCCGATCGGCAGCAGCGTCACGTAAGGCGTCGCCACGCCGAAATAGCGCGCGGTGAAAATATGGCCGAACTCATGCAGCAGCACGCAGAGAAACAGCAGCATCAGGAAGAGGACGCTGCTCCAGGCGCTGGCGGCGCCCTCGGCGGCATATTCGGCGAAGAAGATCCAGGCGAGAAACAGCAGAAAGGTCAGGTGGATGCGGACCACCGTGCCGGCCACCTTGCCGATATTCAATGACCAGGACATGAAAAGCCTCGTATGCTCGAAACCGCCACCTGAGAGGTAGTATCGCGGCTAACCCATTGCGAGGGCAATTTGGCCCGTTTGAATGAGGGCGATCATGGCGCAGAAACTGACGGCGGAGGCGCGCAAGGCGGCGCTGGCGAGGCTAACCGGCTGGGCCGACGCCGCTGGGCGCGACGCCATCGCCAGGACATTCGTCTTCAAGGACTTCAACCAGGCCTTCGGCTTCATGACGCGGGCGGCGCTGGTGGCGGAAAAAATGGACCACCATCCGGAGTGGTTGAACGTCTACAGGACCGTCGAGGTGACGCTGTCGACCCACGACGCCGGCGGCGTGACCGAGCTCGACGTCAAGCTGGCCGAGGCGATGGACAAGATTGCCTCGGGTTGATGCGTCATCGCCCGCGAAAGTGGGCGATCCAGTAATCCCTGCAGCGGTGATATGGAAAGACCGGGATTACTGGGTCCCCGCCTTCGCGGGGACGACCGAAAAAGGGGCGTCTTGCGCCCGCCGCAATCGGCAACCACATTGAGAGCATGGCGTTAGTAGGCGGTGCATCCTGGTTCGGCAACGGCGGCGATGAAAGCTCGCTGCGCCGCAATTTCTGGCGCAAGCTGCAACGTGTCGTCGCCGAAATCCCCTTCGCCGAGGACCTGCTGGCCGCCTATTACTGCGGCTTCGACCGCAATACGCCGCTGGCGGTCAAGGCGACGCTGCTCGGCGCCGTCGCCTATTTCGTGCTGCCGACCGACGCCATTCCCGATTACATCCCGGTCATCGGCTACACCGACGACGCCGCGGTGCTCGCGGTCGCCATCAAGATGGTGTCGGACCATCTAACGCCCGCACATCGCCAGGCCGCGCGCGAGAAGCTCGGCAGCCATTGACCGCCGGTCTTGCTATAAGGGCGCATGGATCGGCAAACCGTCGCTGCCTACGATAATGCCGCGGCCGATTACGCTCAGGAGTGGCATCGGCAGCCGCCGCCCGACGATCTTTACGCGCTTCTGCGCCGCTATTTTCCGCAAGGTCTCACCGTCGATGTCGGTTGCGGCAGCGGCCGCGAGATCGCCTGGCTCGCCGCCAACGGCTATGCAGCGATCGGTTATGACGCCTCGCCGGCGCTGATCGCGGAGGCCAAGCAACGCTACCCCGCTTGCGACTTCCGCCTCGCCGCCTTGCCGCAGCTCGACGGCATCGCGCCGGCGAGCTTCGACAACGTATTGTGCGAGACCGTGATCATGCACTTGCCGCACGACGAGATCGAGCCGTCGGTGCGCCGGCTGGTCAACATCCTCAAGCCCCGCGGCGCGCTTTATCTGAGCTGGCGGGTGACCCGCGACGCCGATCGGCGTGACGAGAGCGGCCGGCTTTACGCGGCCTTCGATGGCGCGCTGGTGCGTGCGGCGCTGAGGCCCGCGAAAATCCTGTTCGATGAGGAAACCGTCAGCGCCTCGTCGGGCAAGATCGTCCGCCGCATCATCGCCCAAAAAGCCTAGGGGCGAAGGATCACCTTGCCCATCACCGTGCGCGAGGCGATCGCCTTGAGCGCGGCGGCGGCTTCGCCGAGCGGATAGATCGCGTGCACATGCGACGACAGTTTGCCGGCCGCAACCCACGACAGCAGTTGTTCGGTGTTGGCGCGGTGGCCGGCGGGATCGCGCGTGATCCACGAGCCCCAGAACACGCCGAGCACGTCGCAGCTTTTCAGCAGCACCAGATTGAGCGGCAGCTTGGGAATCTCGCCGGCGGCAAAACCGATGACCAGGAAGCGTCCCTCCCAGGCGATCGAGCGCAGGGCCGCTTCCGCATAGGCGCCGCCGACCGGATCGTAGATCACGTCGGCGCCGTTGCCGCCGGTCTTGGCGCGCAGCGCATCCTTGAGATCGTCGTTGGCATAGTCGATACCGTCGTCGGCGCCATGCTCGCGCGCGAACGCAAGCTTCGCCGCCGAGGAGGCGCAGGCAATCACGCGCGCGCCCATCAGCTTGCCAAGTTCGACCGCGGCAAGGCCGACGCCGCCGGAAGCGCCGAGTACCGCCAGCGTCTCGCCGGATTTGAGACGCGCGCGATCCTTCAGCGCGTAAAGCGTGGTGCCATAGGTGACGCAGATACCGGCGGCGCGGTCGAAGTCGACGTTCGCCGGGATCTTCACCAGCCTGTCGGCGGCAAGCGCGATGCGTTGGCGCGCGGCGCCGTAACCGGCATAGCCAAGCACGCGGTCGCCGGCCTTAAGCGAGGTCACGCCGGCGCCCACGCTCTCGACCGTGCCGGCGAGTTCCGCCGACGGGGAAAACGGCATGGGCGGCTTGACCTGGTATTTCCCGGCGATGATCAGCGTGTCGAAGAAGTTCAACGCTGCCGCGGCGACACGCACCACGGCTTCGCCGGGCGCCGGCTTGGGGTCGGCAATGTCGGCAAGTTCCAGATCGTCGGGCGTGCCGTAACGGGTGCAAAGCAGGGCTTTCATGGGACCAAAGGGTTGGATGAGACGAGCAGGGAGCCACGCTTTTAGCACGCGCTGCGAGGCCTTTCTTCGCCTTCACATTGCCGAT
>DATJYA010000386.1:0-6186 GCA_035499835.1 Pseudolabrys sp. | reverse complement strand
TTGGCACGCCGATCATCAGCGGACCGGGCAACGTGCCCGTGCTGCGCGAGGACACGGCCGACGGCGCCATTCTGCGCGTGTCGCACGATGGCTATGCGGGCCAATTCGGCGTGATCCACCACCGCGTGCTGCGGCTGAGCCTCGACGGCCGCACGCTCGACGGCGAAGACCATTTCGTCTACGAGCCGAACGCCGGCAGCAAGGCGCCCGACGACTACGCCGTGCGCTTTCATCTGCATCCGGCGGTCAAGGCCAGCCGGCTGAGCGACGGCCACGGCGCCATCCTGCTGTTGCCCGACCGCGAATTGTGGACCTTCAACACCTACGGCGAAACGGCGGACATCGAGGAAAGCGTATTCCTCGCCGGTCCCGACGGCCCGCGCCGCACCGTGCAGATCGTCATTTACGGCCAGGCGCGCAAGCAGCCGCGGGTGCGCTGGTGTTTCCGCCACACGACGCCGGCGGGAATCGGCCCCCGCAAGGACGCCCCGGAGGAGCCGGAATTGCCGCTGTGATGCTTGTGGATGCCCGCGTGGATTGCCAGGCCGCCGCATACACTTTCGCCCGGCTGATGTGCTAGCCGGTAGCACATGGCCAGTCATCCGCGCCGCATCACCCGCGCCCTGTTGTCGGTGTCCGACAAGGCCGGGCTCATCGACTTCGCCACGGCGCTTGCCGGCTACGGCGTCGAGCTCGTCTCCACCGGAGGCACCGCCAGGGCGCTCAAGGACGCCGGGTTGAACGTCATCGACGTCGCCGATCTGACCGGCTTTCCGGAAATGATGGACGGCCGCGTGAAGACGCTGCACCCGAAGGTGCATGGCGGCCTGTTGGCGATCCGCGGCAACAAGGAGCACGCCGCGGCGATGGAGAAACATCACATCCGGCCGATCGACCTGCTCGTCGTCAATCTCTACCCGTTCGAGGCGACGGTGGCCAAAGGCGCTGCGTTCGACGATTGCATCGAGAACATCGACATCGGCGGGCCCACGATGATCCGCGCCGCCGCCAAGAACCACGGCGACGTCACCGTCTTGGTCGAGCCGGCGGATTACGAACTGGTGCTCGGCGAACTGGCGCAGCACACCGGCATGACGACGCTGGAGTTGCGGCAAAAGCTCGCGGCCAAGGCCTATGCGCGCACCGCCGCCTATGACGCGGCGATCTCCAACTGGTTTGCCGACACCTTGCACGACAACGCGCCCGACTATCGCGCCTTCGGCGGCAAACTCATCCAGGCGCTGCGCTACGGCGAGAACCCGCATCAGAGCGCGGCCTTCTACCGCGCGCCGGGCATGCGCTTCGGCGTCGCCACCGCACGCCAGCTCCAGGGCAAGGAGCTGTCCTACAACAACATCAACGACACCGACGCCGCCTACGAATGCATCGCCGAATTCGACGCGCAGCGCACCGCCGCCTGCGTCATCGTCAAGCATGCCAATCCGTGCGGCGTCGCCGAAGGCGCAAGCCTCCTCGAGGCCTACCGGAAGGCGCTGGCCTGCGATTCCACTTCGGCCTTCGGCGGCATCGTCGCGCTCAACCGTCCGCTCGACGCCGAGGCCGCCAAGGCGATCACCGAGATTTTCACCGAGGTGATCATCGCGCCCGAAGCAACCGAGGAAGCGATCAAGATCGTGGCGGCGAAGAAGAACCTGCGGCTGCTGCTCGCCGGCGGTGTGCCCGATCCGCGCGCGGCGGGGCTCACGGTCAAGTCGGTCGCCGGCGGATTGCTGGTGCAGTCACGCGACAATGCGGTGGTCGACGAGATGCAGCTCAAGACCGTCACCCGGCGCGCGCCGAGCGAAAAGGAATTGGCCGATCTGCGCTTTGCCTTCCGCGTCGCCAAGCATGTGAAGTCGAACACCATCGTCTATGCCAAGGATCGCGCCACCGTCGGCATCGGCGCCGGGCAGATGAGCCGCGTCGATGCAGCGCGCATCGCGGCGCGGAAAGCGGAAGATGCGGCGAAGGAGCTGAAGCTTGCCGCGCCGCTGACCCAAGGCTCGGTGGTCGCTTCCGACGCCTTCTTCCCCTTCGCCGACGGGCTGCTGGTGGCGATCGAGGCCGGCGCCACCGCGGTGATCCAGCCCGGCGGCTCGGTGCGCGACGATGAGGTGATCAAGGCCGCCGACGACCACGGCATCGCCATGGTGTTCACCGGCGTCCGGCATTTCCGGCATTGAAGGCTTCTTATCCCTCCCCGCTTGCGGGGAGGGTGGCGAGCGCAGCGAGCCGGGTGGGGGTGTTCTCAATTTCGACGTGACCCCACCCCCCGGCGCTGGCGCGCCGGACCCTCCCCTTTCAGGGGAGGGATAAGAGCGTCACCCCCGCGCCAGATCCCCCAGCAAACTCGCCGCCACGGTGAGCTTCGACAGCGTCAATCCGGAGCCGGCGATTTCGTGGATCGCCGCGCGGATGCGTTCGACCTCGGCCTGGCGCGGCTTGACCCATTCCGCGACCGCGCCGGCGCCGGCAACCCCGTTGCCGACCATGGCCGCAGTCAGCCGCCGCTCGGCGTCGCCGATCGAATCGACGGCACGATCGAGCGCCAAGCGGTCGAAATAATCCGATACCACGATGCCGGGCACCGCGCCGGCCACGCGGTCGAGCTGGAAGAAGGCTTCCGCGGCGAAATAGGTCGCGGTCACCTCGGCGATCGGCTTCTTGGCGCGGTCGGCGACCAGCACGATATCGGGCGCCGCCTTGAGCAGCGGCAGATTGGCGAGCCGCCGCGCCAGCGCCTCGGGCACGCGCGCCCGGGTGAGCTCGGCGAGACGGGCGTCGCGCGCGGCGGCGGCAGCCTTCGGCAGCACGCCATCGAGCGCCGCCACGACCTGGGCGATGCCGTCCTTGTAATGCGCGATGATCGGCTCGAGGCCGCGCTTGGCCTCGACATTGCGCAGGGCCCAGACGATGCGGTCGAGCAGCAGATCTTGCACCAGGGCGTAGAGATCGAGCTGGACCTTGCCGGACACCTTGTTGTCGAGCCCGTCGATTTCGCTGTTAAGCGCGATCATGTCGTAGCTCTGCCGCACGGCGGCGAAGGCCGCGGCGATGGTCGCCGGAAGAGCGCCGGTCTGGTCGGCGATGCGCACGATCAAGGTCGCTCCGCCGCGGTTGATCATCGAATTGGTGAGCTGGGTGGCGATGATCTCGCGGCGTAGCCGGTGCTTTTGCAGCGCCTCGCCATAGCGCAGCATTTCCTTGGGGAAATAGCGTTCGAGCTCGCGCGACAGATAAGGATCGTCGGGCACCGGGCTCGCGAGCAATTCGCTGTAGAGCGAGAGTTTGGCGTAGGCGAGCAGCACCGACAGTTCCGGCCGCGTCAGCGGCGCGTTGCGCTTGCGCCGCTCGGCGAGCGCCATTTCGTCGGGCAGGAATTCGACGGCGCGGTCGAGCTCGCCGCGCGCCTCCAGCGTCTGCATCAGCCGCGACTGGAAGCCGAGATCTTCGAGGCCGCGGCGCTGCGCCAGCGAGAGCGCCAGCGTCTGCTGGTAGTTGTTGCGCAGCACCAGCCGCCCCACTTCGTCGGTCATCTCCGCGAGCAGCGCGTTGCGCGCGTCCATGGTCAACGCGCCGGAGCGCACCAGCGGCGACAGCGCGACCTTGATGTTGACCTCGACGTCGGAGGTGTTGACGCCGGCGGAGTTGTCGATGGCGTCGGTGTTGAGGCGCACGCCGTTGAGCGCCGCCTCGACGCGGCCGCGCTGGGTCATGCCGAGATTGGCGCCCTCGCCCACCACCTTCACGCGCAGATCGGCGCCGGTGATGCGGATCGCATCG
Source organism: Pseudolabrys sp. (assembly GCA_035499835.1). GTDB lineage: Bacteria > Pseudomonadota > Alphaproteobacteria > Rhizobiales > Xanthobacteraceae > Pseudolabrys. The sequence continues at coordinate 2,403 of DATJYA010000386.1, read as the reverse complement.
TTGGCGCGGTCGCCGGCGGCTTCGTCGGTTTCGCTGGACGCGCGCACATAGGTGCCGATACCGCCGAAGAAAAGAAGGTCGACCTGGGCCTGCAGGATGGCCTTCATCAGTTGTTGCGGCGTTGCGCTTTCGCCGACGCCGAGCAGCTTCTGCGCCTGCGGGCTGAGGCGGATTTCCTTGGACGAGCGCGGATAGACGCCGCCGCCCTTGGAAATCAGCTTCTTGTCGTAGTCCTGCCAGCTCGAGCGCGGCAGCGCGAACATGCGCTTGCGCTCGGCAAAGCTCGCCACCGGATCGGGGTCTGGATCGATGAAGATGTCGCGGTGATCGAAGGCGGCGACCAGCTTGGTCGTGGTCTCGCGCAGCATGCCGTTGCCGAACACGTCGCCCGACATGTCGCCGACGCCGACCACGGTGAAAGGCGTCGTGCCGATATTGATGTCTATCTCGCGGAAATGCCGCTTCACCGCCTCCCAGGCGCCGCGCGCGGTGATACCCATGGCCTTGTGGTCGTAGCCGGCTGAGCCGCCGGAGGCGAAGGCATCGCCCAGCCAATAGTCGTGCTCGATGGAAATCTCGTTGGCGATGTCGGAAAAGGTCGCGGTGCCCTTGTCCGCCGCGACCACCAGATAGGGATCGTCGCCCTCGTGGCGCACCACGCAGTCCGGCGGAACGATCTTGCCGTCAGCCGCGTAGTTGTCGGTGATGTCGAGCAGCGTGGAGATGAACAACCGATAGGTGGCGATGCCTTCCGCCTGTACGACGTCGCGCGAGGCGCCGTGCGGCATCTTCTTCGGCACAAAGCCGCCCTTGGCGCCGACCGGCACGATGACCGCGTTCTTCACCTGCTGCGCTTTCACCAGGCCGAGAATTTCGGTGCGGAAATCCTGCGGCCGGTCGGACCAGCGGATGCCGCCGCGCGCCACCTTGCCGAAGCGCAGGTGCACACCTTCGACGCGCGGCGAATAAACGAAGATCTCGTAGAGCGGGCGCGGCAGCGGCAGGTCGGTGACCTCGCCACTCCTGAACTTCACCGCGATCAGCGCGCGCGGCAGTCCTTCCTTGTCGGTCTGATAGAAATTGGTGCGGATCGCCGACTGCACCACATTGACGAAATGCCGCAGGATGCGGTCCTCGTCGAGACTCTGCACATTCTGCAGTTCCTGCTCGATGCCGGCAACGATCTTCTGCTGTTTGGCTTCGCGCTCCTCGGCCGCGCCCGGACGCGGATCGAAGCGGGCGTAGAACAATTCGACGATATCGTCGACGATGACGTAATGCTTGACCAACGTCGCCCACATGTAGTCTTGCGAATAGGGCACGCGGATCTGCCGCAGGTAGCGCGACAGCGTGCGGACAAGCGCGACGTCGCGCCAGCCGAGACTGCCGGCGAGCGTGAGCGCGTTGAAGCCGTCGTTCTCGGCGCCGCCGCGCATTATCATCAGGAAGGCGGCCTCGAGCCGCGCCTTGCCCTTGTCGAGTTCGATCGCCGCGCCGTCGCGCCGTTCCAGCAGCATGTCGTGGAACCAGACGTTGCGCGCGCCTTCGTGCCTCGGCTGGATGTGGAAGGTGCGCTCGTCGACCACGCGGAAGCCCATGTTTTCCAGGACCGGCACGCGCTCCGACAGCGGCAATGGCCGCGCGAAACTCCAGATTTTCAGGCCCACCGCGCGCTGCTCTTCCTCCAGCCGGTGGTGGAAATCGACACCCAGGGGACGCTTGTCGCTCAAGCCTTCGATCACGCGGATATCGCTCGCGGCCACGCTCGGCGGATAGGTATCCTGGAAGCCGGCGGAAAAGGCGTCGCCATAACGCGCCAGCAGCTCGCGCGTCGCATCCGGCGCGTGGCTCAGCGCCAGCGCCGCCGCCAACCCGTCGCTCCAGGTGCGGACGATTTCGGAAACCGCGTCTTCCAGCGTCACCCGGCTAATATCCGGGGTCGCCCCGCCGGAGCGGCCGATGATGAAGTGCACCCGCACCAGCGGGCCTTCCGGGAAGAACGGGTAGAACGCCGAAACGCGGCCGACAAAAGCGCTCGACAGATAGTCGCCGATTTTTGCCCGGATATCGCTGTCATAGCGCTCGCGCGGCGCAAATACGAGCACTGACACGAATCGATCGAAGCGGTCGCGCCGCGCCAGAACCCGCACGCGCGGGCGCTCGTCAAGCTGCATGATGGCGAGCGCAAAGTGATAAAGCGTTTCCTCGTCGATCTGAAATAACTCGTCGCGCGGATAGTGTTCGAGCACATTGGCGAGCGATTTGCCGAAATGGCTGTGCGGATCGAAGCCGGCGCGCTCTTCGACGTTGGCGATCTTGCGGCGCAGGTAGGGGATGCTATGCGCGGAGCGCGTATAGGCCGTGGAGGTGAACAGGCCGACGATGCGGAATTCGCCGACCAGA
>DATJYA010000385.1:0-2670 GCA_035499835.1 Pseudolabrys sp. | reverse complement strand
TCAATTTCGCTATAAGGAAGTGGCCTTGGAGGGGTTCAAGCCTGTGACCGACAAATCGTGGCGGGTACTGCTGGTTTACCCGAAATTCGTTCCCAACTCGTTTTGGGGCTACACCGAGGCCTGCAAAATCGTCGGCGCGCGCTATCCCGCAGCGCCGCTCGGCCTGATCACGGTCGCGGCGCTGCTGCCGCAGACCTGGGAATTCAAGCTGGTCAACTGCAATACCGAGGAACTTAACGACGCCGATATCGACTGGGCCGACATGGTGATGACCGGCGGCATGCTCAATCAGCAGCCGGACTGCCTGCGCCTCATCGACCGCTGTCACGAACACGGCAAGCCGGTCGTGGTCGGCGGACCCGACGTCACCTCGAGCCCGCACGTCTACGCCGCGGCCGATTTCCAGGTGCTCGGCGAGGCCGAGGACATCATCAAGGATTTCATCGCCGCCTGGGAGCGCGGCGATCGTTCCGGCATCTTCAACGCCGAGAAGTTCCAGGTCGACGTCACCAAGACGCCGATGCCGCGCTTCGACCTGCTCGATCTGAGCCACTACCTCTATATCTGCGTGCAATATTCGCGCGGCTGCCCGTTCACCTGCGAATTCTGCGACATTATCGAGCTTTACGGCCGCAAGCCGCGCACCAAGTCCAACGACCAGATCCTCGCCGAGCTTCAGGCGCTGTACGACCTTGGCTATCGCGGCCACGTCGATTTCGTCGACGACAACCTGATCGGCAACAAGAAGGCGCTGCGCATCTTCCTGCCGATGCTCAAGGCCTGGCAGGAGTCGCACGGCTATCCGTTCGAGTTCTCGACCGAGGCTTCGATCAACCTCTCGGACGACGACGAACTGATGCAGGCGATGAAGGACGCCAATTTCTGGCTGGTCTTTATCGGCATCGAGAGCCCCGATCCCGAGACCCTGGTGCAGATGCGCAAGAAGCAGAACACGCGGCGCAACATCGCCGAGAGCGTGCACCGGATCTACAGCTACGGCATGGCGGTGACCGCGGGCTTCATCATCGGATTCGACAGCGAGAAGGCGAAGGTCGGCGAGTCGATGGCTGCGTTCGTCGACGACTGCGCGGTTCCGGTGGCGATGGTCGGCCTCCTGTACGCGCTGCCGGGCACCCAGCTCACGCGCCGCCTCGAAAAAGAGGGCCGGCTGTACCAGGGCCACGACGTCATGCACGAGGATCGCGCCGGCGATCAGTGCTCGATCGGCATCAATTTCGAGCCGGTGCGGCCGCTGCGCGAAATCCTCACCGACTACAAGGCCGTCGTCGACACCGTGTTCGCGCCGGAAAACTTCGCGCGCCGGCTCGAGCGCCTCGCCACCATGCTCGACCGCAGCGACCGCCGCAACACCCCGGTTGCGGGCGACCGGCGCGGCGCGGTCAGCGACGTCGAGATGGTGCGGACCATCATCAACGCGGTGCCTGGCACCCGCGAGGTGTTCTGGAACACCTTCAAGACCGTGGCGCGCAGCAATCCGCATGCGCTGCGCTACATCATGATCCTGATGTCGCTCTATATGCATCTCGGCCCGTTCTCGAAGCGGGTTTCAGCCGAGATCGACCGCCGCATCGCCGAGATCGACGCGGCCGAGCGCCGCGGCACCGCCGCGCCGGCGCTTGCGGCGGCGGCGCTCTGAGCCGGCTTGCCACGCCGACCGCGCCAGCCCTAGACAAGGCGATGCAACGCCTAACGCCGCGCGGCTTCGACCATGTCGAGACCTGGGTCTTCGACCTCGACAACACGCTCTATCCGCATCACCTCAACCTCTGGCACCAGGTTGACGAGCGCATCCGCGCCTACGTCGCCGATTTCCTGAAAGTGCCGAAGGACGAGGCCTTCCGCCTGCAGAAGGACTATTACAAGCGTTACGGCACCACCATGCGCGGCATGATGAGCGAGCACGGCATGGCGCCCGACGATTATCTGGAATTCGTGCACCAGATCGATCACTCGCCGCTAACGCCGAACAAGGCACTCGGCCAGGCGCTGGAAAAACTGCCGGGGCGCAAGCTCATCCTGACCAACGGCACGCGCAAGCATGCCGATGCCGTGATGAAACGGCTCGAGATCGATCAGCATTTCGAGGACGTGTTCGACATCGCCGCCGCCGACCTCGACCCCAAGCCGCTGCCGCAGGTCTATCAGCGTTTCCTCGCCCGCCACGCCGTCGAACCGGCAAAGGCGGCGATGTTCGAGGATCTGGCGCGCAATCTGGAGACCCCGCACGCGCTCGGCATGACCACGGTGCTGGTGGTGCCCGAACGCCAGCGCGAGGTGTTCCGCGAGGACTGGGAAATGCAGGGCCGCGACGCCGCCCACGTCGACCACGTCACCGATGACCTGGCGGGGTTTCTGCGCCAGGCCGTGGGGGCGTAATTTCCCGTTCATTCCCGCGGAAGCGGGAACACAGTTCTTTGGCTGCAATGCTTGGCTTAGCTGGGTCCCCGCATCCGCGGGGACGAACGGAGTTTGATTGGTTAGCCGATGCCGCCGACGAACTGCTGCAGTTCCGGCGTCTTCGGCGCGGCGAAGACCTGCTTCGGCGGCCCCTCCTCGTGCACCTTGCCGTGATGCATGAACACCAGATGGGTGCCGACGTCGCGGGCAAAGCGCATCTCGTGGGTGACCAGCATCAGCGTCATGCCCTCG
>DATJYA010000384.1:0-2724 GCA_035499835.1 Pseudolabrys sp. | reverse complement strand
AGGAATACCGCGTCAGCGGTCCGGTGATCGTGCCGCGCATGTACTGCTGGTGGGGCTAAGTAGATCGCAGGATAGTTTCCCGGTCAGGCGTTCATACATTGTGGCGATATCGGAGGATCATCGATGTCGAAACTTATGGCGATTTTGGCAGCCGCTTTTTTGATCGTCAGCGCCATTGCCGCGACGCCGACGCCCGCCGCAGCCCAGCACCATGGCCACGGCGGTGGTTGGCATGGTGGCGGCTGGCATGGTGGCGGTTGGCATGGCGGCTGGCATGGAGGTTGGCACGGCGGCTGGGGCTGGGGACCCGGCTTCGGCCTGGGCTTGGGTCTCGGCACCGTCTGGGGGTACCCGTATTATTACGGCGGACCCTATTACTACGGCCGGCCGTACTACGGCGGAGCCTGCGGTTGGACGCGCATCCGCGTCTGGCGCTACGACCACTGGGCGATCCGGCGCGTCTGGCGCTGCTGGTGAGCGCTTCGTCGATAAAAAAAGCCCGCCATACGGCGGGCTTTTTGTTTTGCAGGTGGCGAGCCTGCTACTTCCACTCGCGCACATCGACGAAGTGCCCGGCGACCGCGGCGGCGGCTGCCATCGCCGGCGAGACCAGGTGCGTGCGTCCCTTGTGGCCTTGACGGCCTTCGAAGTTGCGGTTGGAGGTCGAGGCGCAACGCTCGCCCGGCGCCAGCTTGTCGGGGTTCATGGCCAGGCACATCGAGCAGCCGGGCTCGCGCCAGTCGAAGCCCGCCGCCTTGAAGATCTTGTCGAGCCCTTCGGCTTCCGCCTGTTCCTTCACCAACCCGGAACCCGGCACGATCATGGCGTTGACGTTGCCGTTGACGGTCTTGCCGTTGACGACGCGGGCGACCTCGCGCAGGTCCTCGATGCGCGAATTGGTGCAGGAGCCGATGAAGACGCGGTCGATCTTGATGTCGGTGATTTTCTCTCCGCCCTTTAGTCCCATGTAGGCGAGCGAGCGTTCGGCGGCGTGGCGCTTGTTCTCGTCGCGGAGATCCGCAGCGACCGGCACGCGGCCGGTTATCGAGGCGACCTGTTCGGGGTTGGTGCCCCAGGTCACCAGCGGCGGCAGCTCGGCGGCGTGCAGCCTGATCTCGTGGTCGAAATGCGCGCTCTCGTCGGAGGACAGCGTCTCCCAATAGCGCATGGCGTCGTCCCAGGCCTTGCCCTTGGGCGCCTTCGGCCGGTCCTTGAGATAGGCATAGGTCTTCTCGTCGGGCGCGATGAAGCCGGCCTTGGCGCCGCCTTCCACCGACATGTTGCACACGGTCATGCGCCCTTCCATCGACAACGCGCGGATGGCTTCGCCGGCATATTCGATCGCGTAGCCGGTGCCGCCAGCGGTGCCGATCTCGCCGATGATGGCAAGAATGATATCCTTGGCGGTCACCCCGGACGGCAGCTTGCCCTCGACGAGCGCGCGCATGTTTTTCGATTTGGTCTGGATCAGCGTCTGCGTCGCCAGCACGTGCTCGACTTCCGAGGTGCCGATGCCATAGGCCAGCGCGCCGAAGGCGCCGTGCGTCGCCGTGTGGCTGTCGCCGCAAACGATGGTCGTGCCGGGCAGCGTGAAACCCTGCTCGGGGCCGATGATGTGGACGATGCCCTGGCGCTTGTCGAACTCGTTGAAATACTCGATGCCGAAGTCCTTGGCGTTCTGCGCCATCACCGCGATCTGCTCGGTCGACTGCGGATCGGGATTGGGCTTGCTGCGGTCGTGCGTCGGGATGTTGTGGTCGACGACGGCGAGCGTCTTCTCCGGCGCGTGCACCTTGCGGCCGTGCATGCGCAAGCCCTCGAAAGCCTGCGGCGAGGTCACCTCGTGCACCAGGTGGCGGTCGATATAGATGAGGCAGGTGCCGTCCGCCTGTTCGTCAACCAGATGGTCTTCCCAAATCTTGTCGTAGAGCGTGCGTGGTTTCATGAGCGTGCTTCTTTGCGGAAATGAGAAAGGGATCGCGGCAAATGCAGACAGCCGGTCAGCGCCGGCTTGCGCCGATCAAAGTCCCGCCTGCACCGCAGTCAGCCGGCCGAAGAAGCGCCACGGCAGCCGTGCGCGGTCGGTGAGGATGATGCTTTGAGCCCGGGCCATCATGCGCCGATATATAGCCAATCGCGGCGGCTCCGACAACGAAGGCGGCGCAAAAGACGAAGGGGCCGCGTGCGGCCCCTTCATGCATTCCGGAATAGGTCCGTCCTATTCGGTCGCGGCGATCTTGGCCGCGGCCTCGGGAGGGGCGGCGTCTTCCCCGACGGAACCCTGCGCCTCGGAGATGCGCGCCTTCTTGCCGCGCAGGCCGCGCAGGTAATAGAGCTTGGCGCGGCGCACCTTGCCGCGGCGCACCACCTTGATCGAGTCGATCATCGGCGCAAAGAGCGGGAACACGCGCTCGACGCCTTCGCCGTACGAAATCTTGCGCACGGTGAAGTTCTCGTTGATGCCGCGGCCGGAGCGGCCGATGCACACGCCCTCGTAGGCCTGGATGCGGCTCTTGTCGCCTTCGACCACCTTGACGTTCACCAGCACGGTGTCGCCAGGGCCGAAGTCGGGGATGTCTTTTCCGGCCGAGAGCTTCTCGACCTGCTCCTTGTCGAGCTGCTGAATGATGTCCATGGGCATTACTCCGTCGGCAGCGCCAGCATCCGGCGCGCGGGTAGCTGTTCAATGACTGAATGGGTCGGCGAGCTTGTATTACAAAGCTT
>DATJYA010000383.1:0-6801 GCA_035499835.1 Pseudolabrys sp. | reverse complement strand
CGATCCGGCCGCCCGGCAGGCGGTCACCAGCGGTGGGTAGCGAACGATTGTGAGCCCGCCGGGGTTGGCGCGGAGCAAGCCTAAGAAACACCGCGCGCGGGACGCCAGGGAAACGGCGGACTTGCGGTTATCCGGACTTCGGCACGCCTCGATTGCCGCGAGGCGTCGAGGTCCGCGGGTCCGAGCATTCCGGTTGCGCAAGGCTTGCGTGATCTTGAATGCGCCCGGGCCCTGGCGTTCCGCGCGCCCTTTTGCTTTGGGCGAGCGGTGGTGGAATGGCGGCTTGCCCGGGGCCGAGCAAAGAATACGGGCGATGCCGCGCGCCTGTACCGGTCAGCCGCGAAACGGCGGCCGCTTGTCGCGTCGGCGCTCATTGGCCGGCTGATAGGCGATGCGGGAGTGATGGACGCAATAGGGCAGATCGGTCGCCGACTCGCCGCCGCAGAAATAGAACTCGCCGCCGCCGGGGTCGCCGATCGGCCAGCGGCAGGTCTTGTCGGTGAGTTCCAGCAGCGTTTTGCGCTGCTCGACCGGTATTTCGATCAGCTCGGGCTCGGGTTCGACATCGTAGTCGTAGGCGAGCGCGGTATTTCCGCGCATCGACGCCCGCGGGATCCGCATCATGTGGCCGGAGGAGCGCGGCTTGCGCGCCCGCGGCACGCTGGACGACGGGCTCTTGGCGCGTCCCGAGAGGCCCAGGCGGTGGACTTTGCCGATCACCGCGTTGCGGGTGATGCCGCCGAGCTCGGCGGCGATCTGGCTCGCCGACAAGCCATCGGCCCAGAGCTTCTTCAGGAGCTCGACCCGCTCATCTGTCCAGCTCATCAGGCTTTTCTCCATCGGCAATCAAGGCCTTAGTTGGAATCCAACCCCGTCGCCGGACCCGGGTCACAGGGTCCGACGCCTACGCGTCAGCAATGCACTAGGGAACGCCCACAGCACGACATCTCGTGCCAGCCGAGCCAAAGGCTACAATATGGAGTGGTTCGCGCGCAAGCCCTTGGCAAGGCCCTCGTCCCAGCTACCAACAGGTTTCCGTTAGAATCGCCACTTGCGGCGAATTTGAGTCGGGTCCTTGGCGTCTAGCGAGGCGCGGCAAATGCTTGGCGAAGCGCAAGTTGACAGTGCGAGCATCGCCAATAGAATGAAAACAGTGCCGCCCGGCGAGGCGGCACATTTCTTTTCGGCTTCCGCGCATGGATCCCGAAAAGCCTGCCGCCGGAAATGATCCGGTGGTCAGTGGCCCGTGTTCGAAAATGGTCATGCGCAAGCATTATGTTTCGATCGATGAGCAATCCCGTGAGCTCGCATCTTTTGCCGACTTATGCGCGCGTCGACCTCGCTTTCGAGCGGGGCGAGGGCGTGTGGCTGTTCACGGCTGACGGCGAGCGTTACCTCGATTTCACCTCGGGCGTTGCCGTCAATGCTCTTGGACACGCGCATCCTCGGCTGGTGAAGGCGCTCGAGGAGCAGGCGCTCAAGGTCTGGCACGTCTCCAACCTGTTCCGCATTCCGGAGGGCGAGCGGCTGGCCGATCGCCTGTGCGAAGCGACCTTCGCCGATCTCGTGTTCTTCCAGAATTCCGGCACCGAGGCGATCGAATGCGCCATCAAGATGGCGCGCAAGTACCAGGCGGTGAACGGCAAGCCGGAGCGCTTCCGCATCGTCACCTTCGAAGGCGCTTTCCACGGGCGCACGCTGGCCGCGCTCGCGGCCACCGGCAACAAGAAATATCTCGAGGGCTTCGGCCCGCCGGTCGAGGGCTTCGACCAGGTGCCGTTCGGCGATCTCGACGCGGTAAAGAAAGCGATCGGGCCGCAGACGGCGGCGATCATGATCGAGCCGATCCAGGGCGAAGGTGGCGTGCGCGTCGTGCCGCCGGAATTCCTGCGCGCGCTGCGCAAGCTGTGCGACGACAACGGCCTGTTGCTTATTTTCGACGAGATCCAGACCGGCTTCGCGCGCAGCGGCGAGCTGTTCGTCTATCAGCGCGTCGGCGTCAAGCCCGACGTCATGGCGGTTGCCAAGGCGCTTGGCGGCGGCTTTCCGGTCGGCGCTTGCCTCGGCACCGCGGAAGCCGCCAAGGGCATGACGCCCGGCACCCACGGCTCGACCTTCGGCGGCAATCCGCTGGCCATGGCGGTCGGCAACGCGGTGCTCGACGAAATGCTCAAGCCCGAGTTCACCGGGCACGTGCGCGACATGGCGCTGCTGCTCAAGCAGCGGCTGGCCGAGATCAAGGATCGCCACAGCGGCGTGGTCGCCGAAGTGCGCGGCGAGGGGCTGCTGATGGGTCTGCGCATGGTGCCGCCGGCCGGCGAGATGGTCGACGAGTTGCGCGCCGAGAAAATGCTTACGGTGGCCGCCGGCGACAATGTCGTGCGGCTGTTGCCGCCGCTGATCATCGACGAAGCAGAGGTCGCCGAAGCGGTCGCCCGCATCGATCGCGCCTGCACGCGGCTGTCCCGCGCGCATCCGCGCCCGGTCAAGCAGGGGGCGGCGTGATGTCCGGCAACGGCGTGCGGCATTTCCTCGATCTCACCGATATTCCCAAACCGGTGCTGGCGGGATTGATCGACAACAGCCGCGTCATGAAGGCCGACCGCGCGCGGGGGCTGCGCATCGCCCCGCTCGAAGGCAAGACGCTGGCGATGATCTTCGAGAAGCCGTCGACGCGCACGCGGGTGTCGTTCGACGTCGCCATGCGCCAGCTCGGCGGCGAGGCGATCATGCTGACCGCGCAGGAAATGCAGCTCGGTCGCGGCGAAACGCTGGCCGACACCGCACGCGTGCTCTCCCGCTTCGTCGACGCCATCATGATCCGCATCCTCGACCACGAGGCGATGGCCGAGCTTGCGCGCTACGCCACCGTGCCGGTGATCAACGGGCTCACCCGCCGCTCGCATCCCTGCCAGGTGCTCGCCGATGTGATGACCTTCGAGGAAAAGCGCGGGCCGATCCGCGGCCGCACCGTGGCCTGGACCGGAGACGCCAACAATGTGCTGGCCTCGTGGATGCACGCCGCCGAGCGCTTCGATTTCAACCTGCACGTGGCGACGCCGGCCGAGCTCAAGCCGAAAAAATGGCTGATGGACTGGGTGAAATCATCGGGCGCCGCGATCACGATCGGCGAGGATCCGGAAGCCGCGGTCAAGGACGCCGATTGCGTCGTCACCGATACCTGGGTGTCGATGGGCGACCAGGACGGCAAGCTGCGCCACAACGTGCTCAAGCGTTATCAGGTGAACGGCCGGCTGATGGCGAGCGCCAAGCCGGATGCGCTGTTCATGCACTGCCTGCCGGCGCATCGGGGCGAGGAGGTCACCGACGAGGTGATCGACGGGCCGCAGTCGGTGGTATTCGACGAGGCGGAAAACCGGCTGCACGCGCAAAAGGGCCTGCTCGCCTGGTGCCTGCACGCCGACGGCGCGTAGCATTAAATCGGCCTCATGGTGAGGAGCGCCGCAAAGCGGCGCGTCTCGAACCATGGGCCGCCTCATCCTTCGAGACGCGGTCCGGTGGACCGCTCCTCAGGATGAGGCGGATTGGGGGCTCGCTTTCCGCGAATTGAACTTTACATAGCGTCAATGACCGAACCCATGAGCAGCCCCCACATCGAAATCCCCTCGCGCGCGCCTTCGGCCACCACCGCCGACGACACCGTGATGCCGTTTGAGGTCGCGCCGCTCGACCTGCGCGGCCGCGTGGTGCGGCTGGGGCCGCTGATCGACCAGATCCTGGCGCGACACGCCTATCCCGATCCCGTCGCCAAGCTGCTGGGCGAGGCGGTGGTGCTGACGGTGATGCTGGGCACCGCGCTCAAGATCGACGGCCGTTTCATCCTGCAGACGCAGAGCGACGGGCCGGTGCGCATGCTGGTGGTGGATTTCACCGCGCCGGACAAGATCCGCGCCTGTGCCCGCTTCGACAAGGACCGCGTCGCCGCGGCAATCGCCGATGGAAAGGCTGGCGCGGGTGCGCTGCTCGGCAAGGGCCATCTCGCCATGACCATCGACCAGGGCCCAGACATGAGCCGTTACCAGGGGCTGGTCGCGCTCGAGGGCGGCTCGCTGGAAGACGCCGCGCATGAGTATTTCCTGCGCTCCGAGCAGATTCCAACGCGGGTGCGCCTCGCCGTTGCCGAGGAGTTCAGCGCCGGCAAGGGCGGCGCCAAGCATCGCTGGCGCGCCGGCGGCATCCTGCTGCAATTCCTGCCCAAATCGCCCGAGCGCGCCCGTGTCGCCGACCTGCATCCCGGCGACGCGCCGGAAGGCACCGTGACGCACACGGTGCCGGAGGACGATGCCTGGGTCGAAGGCCGCGCGCTGATTGAAACCGTCGAGGATGTCGAGCTCGTCGACCCCTCGCTGTCGAGCGAGCGGCTGGTCTATCGGCTGTTCCACGAGCGCGGCGTGCGCGTGTTCCGCGCCACCGAGCTGCGCGGCGAATGCTCGTGTTCGCGCGACAATGTCGAGGCCATGCTCAAGAGCTTCTCGCAGGACGACCGCGACCACATGGTGGAGAACGGCGTCATTTCGGTGACCTGCGAATTCTGCAGTGCCAATTATGAATTCGCGCCGGCCGAAGTCGGCGCGAAGACGGGTTAGCGGCTCGAGCGCGTGGCCAAGCAACGCCAACGCGCGCCGGCTTGCCTCGCCTCATGACCTTGTCGCATCTTGTGCCATGGAACGGGGCAAGGCCGCGCGATGCCATCATTAGCGGGTCAGTGGCAGGTTCGACGGGAAAACGGCGGGGCGGACGGACCGCCTCCGCGGGACGAGCTCAGCCGCAGCTATGAGTTTTCGGGGGTGCCGACGCCCGACGCGACCGCGATGCTTGGGATTGTCTGCACCCTCGAAAGTGGGGGCCTCATCGCGGGCTCCGGTTCCGAGCCGAGCCGCCTCAGCGTCAATCGCCGTCTGAGCCTTTATCTGCGGCCCTTGCGCCTGTCGCACGAGACGCCGTTTGTCATCGAGGTGTGGACCGCGGATCGCTCGGCGGGCGGGAAGTTCGACGTTCGCGCCAGCCCCGTGGGCGACAGCGACACGGCGCTGTTCGCCAAGATCGGACGAAACCGGGAGGACGTGGCGACCTTGCTCGGCGCGATCATGTCCGGAAAAGACATGACGTTTGCGCTCGCATACGAGTCGGAACCGCTGATGCAGTTCAAGCTGCAGAATGACTCGGAGTTCAAGCGTCTCTGCGAGGAGACCTACAAGCGGTTCGTCGGGCTCGAGACCGAGTATCAGAAGGCGCGCTTGCAGAAGGCGCCCTCGCGACAGCCGCCATGACGGCAACGGCATTCGCAGGGTTGGCGGTGGCAAACGCTCCACCGGAGCGGCGGCCAGCCGGGACTGGCGTCAATTGATCGTCCGCTCGGAGTCCGGTGAGTCGAGCGAGAACGCCGGAATCTCGACATCGAAATGCTCGCCCGCGGCCGTCACCATGCCATAGCTGCCGGCCATGAAGCCGGACGGCGTCGGCAATGGAACCCCGCTGGTATATTCGAAGGATTCGCCGGTCTTGAGCGTCGGTTCCTCGCCGACGACGCCGGGGCCTCTGACCTCCTGCAGCCGCCCGAGCGCGTCGGTGATACGCCAATGCCGCGTCTTCAACTGCACCGTCTCCGCCCCGAGATTGGCGATGTTGATGGTATAGGCCCAGAAATAGTAGCCGTTGCTCGGCGACGAGCGCTCGGAAACGAAGCGCGGCGTGACCGTGACCTCGATCTTGCGGGTTACGGCGCGGTACATTTCCGCGCTCGCCTGTTCAGGTCAGGGTGCCGTGTGCCTGACACATTTGTTTGGCGCATGGTCTTTCCCGAAAGCCGGTTCCCACTTTTCGGGATCATGCGCTATGCCTTATAAACAGGGCCGGCGGAATCTTGCCATTTGTCCGTGGCACCGGATTATGGCCGAAAGACCACGCGAAAGAAAAGCCGATGATGGCCCCGGTTTCGACCGAACGCGATCTGCGGCTTGATCTATTCCGTGGCCTGGCGCTGTGGCTGATCTTCCTCGACCACATTCCTTCCAATGCGGTGAGCTGGATAACGATCCGCAATTACGGCTTCTCCGACGCCACCGAAATCTTCGTCTTCATTTCCGGCTACACCGCCGCCTTCGTCTACGGCCGCGCCATGCAGCAGCACGGCTTCATCGTCGCCAGCGCACGCGTGCTCAAGCGCACCTGGCAGATCTACGTCGCGCACGTGTTCCTGTTCGCGATCTACCTCGCCGAGATTTCCTACATCGCGCACACGTTCGACAACCCGCTCTACAGCGAGGAAATGGGCGTGCTCGATTTCCTCAAGCAGCCCGACGTCACCATCATCGAAGCGCTGCTGCTCAAGTTCAAGCCCGTCAACATGGACGTGCTGCCGCTCTACATCGCGCTGCTGCTGTGCTTCTCACCGATGCTGTGGCTGCTGTTGCGTTCGCCGTCGATGGGGCTGATCGTTTCCGCCACGCTCTACACGCTGATGTGGTGGTACGACTGGAACATCCCGGCCTACCCGCACGGCACCTGGGCGTTCAACCCGTTCGCCTGGCAATTGCTGTTCGTGTTCGGCGCCTGGTGCGCGCTCGGCGGGGCGCAGCGATTATCGCGCTGGATCTATTCTCCGGTCACGTTCGGCCTCGCGGTCGCCTATTTGCTGTTTGCGTTTTTCATCGCCATGACCTGGTACATCCCGCGGCTCGGCGTGTTCGTGCCGAATTTCGTCGGCGAGGCGATCTATCCCATCGACAAGACCAATCTCGATGTCCTGCGCATCCTGCATTTCCTGTCGCTGGCCATCGT
>DATJYA010000382.1:0-17973 GCA_035499835.1 Pseudolabrys sp. | reverse complement strand
GCGGACAGATCGATCGTCAGTTTGAGATCGATGGTGAAGGTCTGTCCGACCTTGCCCTCATAGGGCATGACGCCGTGATAGGCGTGCAGCGACAATCCACTGATGAAGATCAGGTCGCTCATCGTGCTGCTTCGATCGCTGCGGCGATGCGCAGCGCCTGAATGGTCTCCGCCACATCGTGCACGCGCACGATGGCCGCGCCATTCTTCACCGCCAGCAGGTGGCTGGCAATCGAGCCGCCGATGCGCTCGTCGGGCTCCGATGGCGTCACCGCGTTGATGAAGCGCTTGCGCGAGGCGCCGACCAGCAGCGGCAGGCTGAAACGGGCAAATTCGCCGAGCCTGGCGATGCAGATGATGCTTTGCTCCGGCGTCTTGCCGAAGCCGATGCCGGGATCGAGCACGATCCTGTCGCGGGCAATGCCGGCCTTGGCCGCGATGTCGAGCGAGCGGGCAAAGAAGGCGGCGACGTCGGCGATGATGTCGATGTTCGGGTCGGCGGCATCGCGGTTGTGCATGATGATCACCGGCACTCCGCGCTCGGCGACAAGTCTCGCCATGTCGGGATCGCGCTGCAGCCCCCACACGTCGTTGACGAGCGCCGCGCCATGATCGAGCGCCCAGGCGGCGACCCGGGCCTTGTTGCTGTCGATCGACACCGGCAGCCCGAACTTGACCGCCGCGGGCAGGATCGGCGTCAGCCGCGCCAGTTCCTCTTCGGCGCTGACCGGCTCGGCGCCGCCATAGGGCCGCGTCGATTCCGCGCCGATGTCGAGCAGATCGGCACCCTCGGTTGCAATGACGGCAGCGCGGCCGAGCGCCGCCTCGGTGTCGTAAAAACGGCCCCTGTCGGAGAAGGAATCCGGCGTTACGTTGAGGATCCCCATCACCAGCGGGCGGCCCAGCCCCAGCAGGCCGGACAGCGCGTTGGGGTCGCCTTTCTGCACGGATTCAGCGGGTTTTACGAAGGTCAGCGCCATGCGGCGCCGGTTTGCGGGGTCCGGCACGGGCTGTCAAGCAGCGGTCGACCAATCAATAGGTGATCTTCAGCGGCAGGCTCTTGGCGTGGTCGATCCAGCGTTCGACGACTTTTTCCGACGGCAGCAGCCTCACCATTTTGCGCCTGCGGTTGGCGTCCGCCATTGCCCTAGCGAGATTGGCCGGGTTCCGGTATTTGAGTTCCTTCACGGTATCGACGCCGGCGGCCTGCAGCAGCTCGGCGTACTCCTTGCTGATGCCGCGGACGCGCATGCGGTCGGCGACATTAGCCCAGCACAGCAATTGCTTTTCCTCGAATCCGGTCTTGATCGCCAGCGATTTGCGCGCTTTCGCCGTGCTCGCCGCCTCCAGAAGCTTTCCGGTCGAGCGGATGCCCACCGTCTTGAGAATCGAAACTGCTTCCGGGTCGATTCCATCAATGTCGGTGAGTGGGTAGGACATGCGCCTCTCCTGAAGCACGGCGCTTGCGTTGCGCCTTGGGATTTTTGGTCAAATGAACTGGCTTAAGCCGGGGATCGCGCCGACAATCTCGCCGATCGCATCGTCCCCGGCCGTTTCACGCGCAAAGGCAATGGTTTCGCGGGTAACGGCCTGGACTTGGCCCATGCTGAGCCCCGCGGTCATCAACTTGGTGCCGGCGCCCATGATGCCGCCCATGGCGAAGCCGCCGCCGCCGCTGGCGTCCACGCCTTCCTGCGCTTCCATGAGCTCGGCCGCGCCCGGGAGACGATCGATAAGCGCCTGAACCTTGTCGGGAGGGCCTTCCTTGAGAAGGAATTCGAAGATGATGCCGATGGCCCTTTCCGCGGTCGCCTGGTCGATACCGACCTTGGCGACAAGACGCGCGACCAACTCACCCATGATCCCCTCACAGCGCCACACTCTGGTGGGTTGCCGGCATATTGAACACCGCGATGGAGGATGACAAGCACATAACAATAATTTCCATGCGCTGTGTTCGCCGCGCGCGCGCATTGTTGTCGCCGCCTGTCAAGCAAAATTGCCGACACGCATGATGCAAAGAACATCACCTGAAATCTAGTTTCGCGCCGCGTGCCGATCTCGTGATGTCGTCACTACGTTCACCGGCCAAGTCGAACCGGCGTCTAGCCGTGACTTCGCCGATCGATTGCGAGCCTTCCAAAAAATATCCGCCCGACCGTGCAGGAATACCGTTGGCAATATCCGTAGAACTACGATCAGTATTCTTTCTTGCCAGCGGCCGTTTACGCCCCCATATGCTTTCGAATTCCTGAACGAAAAGCATAATTTACATCCACCGTTGCGAACCACCCGGTTCACCTTGCAGTCTTGGAGCGGTCTTGTGGCGCTCGTAGCGTAGTTTCGAGGAGGGTTGCGTCATGAAGTCGATCGAGCGTGCCCACGTCGTGGTGGTCGCAGCCGGCGAGCAGGGCCGAAAATTGACGGCGCAACTCGGCCGGATGCGGGTGGCGCAGGTTTCCAGCGTCAATGGCATCGAGGAAGCCCGCCGGCTGTGCGCGGAGGGCAGGGTCACCCTTTGCCTCGTCGCGATCGCCGATCCCGTGCTGGATGCGGCCCCGGCCATTGACGACAACGCGCCGGGCCAGGACAGCGGCATCCCGTCATTGATGCTGACCGGCGCCGTTACGGCCCATTCGCGCCGGATCGCCCGGCATGCCGGCTACAGCGCCGCGATTTCCTGCAAAATCTCACCGCAAATGCTCTATCGCCGTATTGGCGCGGCGCTCCAGCGCCGTCATTCCAGGCGCAGGCCGGCTTTACCGGTCATTTCGGCGGGGGTCGCGCGCCAAATGGCTGCCGAATTCGTCGATTTTCGCAAGCCGACGCTGCACTGACGGCGCTTTTCACGCGGCATTTGCGTTGCTAGCCTGCGCTCCTCATCGTCAGGAGCCCCCCATGAGCACAATCGACGCGGTCTTGGCCCGCATCGACAAGGATATGGACCAAAGCGTAGAGCGGCTGTTCGCGTTGCTGCGGATTGCCTCGGTGTCCACCGACCCCGCCTACAAGGAGCAATGCCGCGCCGCGGCCGAGCACGTCGCCGCCGACCTCAAGTCCATCGGCTTCGAGACAAGCGTGCGCCCAACCAAGGGTCATCCGGTCGTCGTGGGCAAATCGAACGGCGTTTCCGGCCCGCGCGTGCTGTTCTACGGCCATTACGACGTGCAACCGGTCGACCCGCTCAATCTCTGGAAGACGCCGCCGTTCGAACCACGCATCGAGACGCTGCCGGGCGGCCGCAAGATCATCGTTGCCCGCGGCGCCTGCGACGACAAAGGCCAGGCCATGACCTTCATCGAGGCCTGCCGCGCCTTCAAGGCCGTCACCGGGAAGCTGCCGCTGCCGATCACCACCATGATCGAGGGTGAGGAGGAGTGCGGCTCGCAGAATCTGTTCGCTTTCGTCCGCGATAACGCCGCCGAATTCAAGCTCGACCTCGCGCTGGTCTGCGATACCGCGATGTGGGACACGGACACGCCGGCGGTGACCACGTCGCTGCGCGGCCTCGTTTACGAGGAAGTCAAGATCACCTGCGCCGACCGCGATCTGCATTCCGGCGTATTCGGCGGCGCGGCGCAAAACCCGATCCGCCTGCTGGCCAGGATCCTTGGCGCCATGTGGGACGACAACGGCCGCGTCACCATTCCTGGATTTTACGACGGGGTGAAAGAACTGCCTGACGACATCAAGGCCGATCTGAAGGCGCTCGACCTGACGCCGGACAAGTTCCTTGGCCCCATCGGCCTCAAGCAGCCTGCCGGCGAAAAGGACTACATGCTGATCGAGCAGATCACCACCCGGCCGACCGCCGAGATCAACGGCATCATCGGCGGCTATACCGGGGAGGGCGCCAAGACCGTCATCCCGGGACAGGCTTCGGCAAAAGTGTCCTTCCGTCTGGTCGGCGAGCAGGATCCGCAGAAGATCCGCGACAACTTCCGCGCTTTCGTCAAGGCGCGCATGCCGGCGGACTGCAAGGCCGAGTTCGGCAGTTTCAGTTCCGCCCCGGCGCTGCAATTGCCGTTCGACAATCCCGTGCTCAACAAGGCGCGCAAGGTTCTTGCCGAGGAGTGGGGCCACAAGGCGGTCACCGTCGGTGCCGGCGGCTCGATCCCCATCGTCTCCGATTTCAAGAACGTGCTCGGCATGGACTCGTTGCTGGTCGGTTTCGCGCTCGACGATGACCGGGTGCATTCGCCGAACGAGAAATACGACATGTCCTCCTACCACAAGGGTATCCGGTCCTGGGCGCGCATCCTCGACGCGCTGGCGGCCGGGTGACCGACCGCGGCGGTCCTGCCGGGGGCTTGGCGCTCCTTCGCAGTCACGAAACCGTTGTGAAGCGGCGGCATCGTTGGGCGTTTCGGGGATGAGCATGAACGACGCCACCAAATCGGCGGCAAAGGGCCGCAGCGACGACTGGCTCGAGGCCGAACTCGCCGACACGCTCGACGAGGACTACGAGCTCGAATTGTCCGAGCCCGCGCTCTCGGAAGAACTGCGCAAGATCTACAAGCGCACCCATCCGCCGACCATCGAGCGCCGGCAATATTTTCAGCACCTGCTCACGTTGCAGGCCGAGCTGATCAAGCTGCAGGATTGGGTCGTCCACACCAGATCAAAAGTGCTCGTGCTGTTCGAGGGCCGCGATTCCGCCGGCAAGGGCGGCGCCATCAAGCGCATCACCCAGCGGCTCAACCCGCGCGTCTGCCGCGTCGTCGCGCTTCCGGCCCCCACCGACCGTGAAAAGACGCAATGGTATTTCCAGCGTTACGTCACCCACATGCCGGCTGGGGGGGAAATCGTGCTGTTCGACCGGTCCTGGTACAATCGCGCCGGCGTCGAGCGCGTGATGGGCTTTGCCAGCGCCGACGAAGTCGAACAGTTTTTCAAGGACGTGCCGGAGTTCGAACGCATGCTGGTGCGCTCCGGCATCAAGGTCATCAAATACTGGTTCTCGATCACCGACCAGGAGCAGCAGATGCGCTTCCTCATGCGCATCCACGATCCGCTCAAGCAATGGAAGTTGAGCCCGATGGATTTGCAATCGCGGGTGCGCTGGGAGGACTACACCAGGGCGAAGGAGGAAATGTTTGCCCGCACCAATATCGCGGAAGCGCCCTGGTATATCGTCGAGGGCAATGACAAGAAGCGCGCGCGGCTCAATTGCATCGACCACCTGCTCAAGCAGGTTCCCTATGAGCCGGTCCCGCACAAGCAGATTGCGCTGCCCGAGCGCAAGTTCGATCCCGACTACGAACGCAAGACCTTGTCGCCCGAACTTTACGTGCCGCAGAAGTATTGACGCGCCGGGCACGGCCGGTGCGACGCGTCCATCTGCCGGCTAGCGGATTTCTCGCGAGCGCAGGGCTGACGTGGCCCTCAATATTCGAGCGGGTTCAGCTTTTTCAACAGCTCGCGCCGGCGAGCGTTGAGCGCCTCGTAGTAGCGGACGAACTGGGGCAGCCGCGCCAGCAGCGGCGGGCGATAAGCCATCTCGCCGTCGAGCGTCGGCACCGCCTGTTCGTCGAGGCGCTTTTGCACGTTGTCCTCGAAGGCGTGCGCCCGGCTCTGGAAGGCTTCGCGCGTGCCCTTCCACCACAGCCGCCCCAGGCCCCTGCGTTCGTCATGCTGAATGCCGCGATGTGACGGCTTGAGATCGAGCTTTGATCGGTCGAGAATGAGCGGGTTCGCGATTGCGGTTGCCTTTTCGATCATCCAGTTCAGCGTCAGGTCGGCAAGCTCGCGCTCGGCATAGCCGCCGCCGACGTCGGAATGAACGCCGGGAAACCAGACCTGCTTGATGCGGCCCGAAGTGCGGTCGCTCTCGACCTCGTCCCACAATTCGGGGAAGAACATCGCGCGGTTCTCGTCGATGGACAGGGCGTGCCGCCCGTAGGGCACGCCGGGATTGAGCGCGGAATCGTGAAACTTGTGACGCCAGAAGATCACCGAACTGATACCGGGAAGGCCGATAGCGCGCACGGTGTCCCAGACGCCGATAAAGTAGGGCAGCACGCCGTCCTCGTGCGATGCGTGCTGCTTGCGGAACGCTGCGGCGCGGGCCTGGCGTCGCTTTTGGCCGGCGTCGCCGCTGCCGTAGGTCTGATACACCCCGCGCACCGCGCGCAGCACCGCCCGCCGCCGCGCCCGGTGATCCTTGCGCAGGTCGAGGCCGTGCGGGCTGTAGCGCGGGATGCCGCAGATACCGAGCACGCCGCCGACGCTGCGCACGGCGTAGCCGCCGCGGCTGAAGCCGAAGAGGAAAATCCGGTCGCCCGGCTCGTAGAGCCGGATTAAGGCGTCGTAACAGTCGGCGATGTTCTCGTTGATGCCGAGGCCGGTCATGCAGCCGAGCGCGTTGCGCAGCTGACGGCGGCGGGTGGGACGCGCAGCGGTGACCGGCGCGCCGACCCCGTGCTCGTAGAAGGTTGCCTGCACGTCCGGAATGACCGGGCACGCACTGAACATCCGGTAGACATTGCTGGGAATGCTGCGCGGAATGCCGCCGGCCTGGCCGGTCCCATCGGAAAAGATCGCGATATTCTTCGGCATGCCGGTGCCCATCGGCGGCTGCGACCGCGCGATATCCTATCGCGGCCGCGGGGCGCCGGAAAAGTCTCTGCGCGATCCGCCTTGCGGGCCGGTCCTAGTTTTTCAGCCGGTAGCCGGTCCGGAAGATCCACCAGACGATGGCGAGGCTGATGGTGAGGAAGCCGAGCGCCATGCTGATGCTGATACGGATATCGACGTCGGCGATCTCGAAAAAGCTCCAGCGGAAGCCGCTGATCAGGAACACCACCGGGTTGAACAGCGTGACGGTGCGCCAGAACGGCGGCAGCACGTTGGTCGAATAGAAGGTGCCGCCGAGGAAGGTCAGCGGCGTGATCACCAGCAAGGGGAAAATCTGCAATTTCTCGAAGCTGTCGGCCCAGATGCCGATGATGAAGCCGAGCATGCTGAAGGTGACGGCGGTGAGCAGCAGGAAGGCCAGCATCCAGAACGGATGCGCGATATGCAGCGGCACGAACAGGAACGAGGTGCCGAGAATAATGAGCCCGAGGATGATCGACTTGCTGGCGGCGGCACCGACATAGCCGAGCGCGATCTCGAAACCCGACACCGGTGCCGAGAGAATCTCGTAAATGGTGCCGACGAAACGCGGGAAGTAGATGCCGAAGGAGGCGTTCATCGTGCTCTGCGTCAGCAATGTCAGCATGATGAGCCCCGGCACGATGAAGGCGCCGTAGGACACGCCGTCGATGTGGCTGATGCGCGAGCCGATGGCCGCGCCGAAGACGACGAAATAGAGCGAGGTCGAGATCACCGGCGAGACGATGCTCTGCCAGATGGTGCGCCCGGTGCGCGCCATTTCGAAGCGGTAGATGGCAAAGACGGCGCGAAAATTCACCGGCATGATCATCGCCCGCTCACCAGGCCGACGAAGATGTCTTCCAGCGAGCTCTGCGTCGTATGCAGGTCGCGGATGCGCACGCCGGCGCGGGACAATTCGCCCAGCAGCGTCGCCACGCCGGTGCGTTCGGCCTTGGTGTCATAGTCGTAGATCAGCGCGCCGCCGTCCTCGCTGATCGCCAGGTTGAACCTGGCAAGCTCCGGCGGCAGCGTCTCCAGCTTGTTGTGGATTTGCAGCGTCAGTCGCTTCTTGCCGAGCTTGTGCATCAGCGCGGCCTTGTCCTCGACCAGGATGATCTCGCCCTTGCTGATGACGCCGACACGGTCGGCCATCTCCTCGGCTTCCTCGATGTAATGCGTGGTGAGGATGATGGTGACGCCGGTGGCGCGCAATTCGCGCACCACCTCCCACATGTCCTTGCGCAGCTCGACGTCGACGCCGGCGGTCGGCTCGTCGAGGAACAGGATCTGCGGCTCGTGCGCCAGCGCCTTGGCGATGAGCACGCGCCGCTTCATGCCGCCGGACAGCGTCATGATGCGCTCATCCTTCTTGTCCCACAGCGACAGCGCGCGCAGCACCTTTTCGATGTATTCGGGACTGCGCGGCCTGTTGAACAGGCCGCGGCTGAAGGTCACGGTGCCCCACACGCTTTCGAAGGCGTCGGTGTGCAGTTCCTGCGGCACCAGGCCGATTAGCGAGCGCGCTGCGCGGTAGCCACTGACGATATCGTGGCCGCCGACGGTAACCGTGCCGGCGCCGGGGCGCACGATGCCGCAGATGATGCCGATCAGCGTGGTCTTGCCGGCGCCGTTGGGGCCGAGCAGGGCGAAGATTTCGCCCCGATTGATGTCGAGATTGATGTTGCTGAGCGCCCGGTAGCCGGTCGCGTAGGTCTTCGACAGATTGTTGACGGATATGATCGGCGGCATAAACGATTAGCCGGGGCCCCCTCGATGACCCGCCGCATATAAGGGCCACGGCCGCCGCCCGCCAGCCCACAACCGGCGTCATGTCCGGCTTTGTGCCGGTCATCCGCGCTTTTTTTTAAGCAAAGACGTAAGACGAGGATGGGCAGGGACAAGATTGCACCCGGACACCGTTTGTTGCTGCGGCCTCAACGGCCCGATTTCGCAGTCAAGCAGATATCCGAGACCTGTGGTCCTTGACGGCCTATGTCGCGAATGAGCCGAAGCGGACATCGACCGCTCGAACACACCGTCCAATTTTCAATCACAAATTTTTGGCGACGGCATCGTCCGCGTCGCAGCGCGGCACGGTGTGATGAGCGAAGTAGCTTTCGTGCCCAAGCCCCACCTCTTGGCCCAACATGCGCGGTGGGCGTTGCAATTTTCGTCACGTCCGATCTTTCAACGTGGATTCAAATTGCAGGGGCAGTTTATCCATATACGCTGTTGGTTACCCGCACACTCAATGTCGGGCAAGCGTTCCAATAAAAAGCAATCACTCAGGGAGTAAACACCATGCCGTTCAAGTTTCTACACGTCGCGGCGGCAATCTCGCTCGGCCTACTTGTTAGCGTTGGCCTTGCCGGTTTGTCGTCTGCGCACGACTTTGATTTAGATTTCGGACACAAGAAACTGCCCTATCCGAACGTCACCGACACCTCGCACGCAACCGACAGGGTGGCGGACGTCTTTGAGGGATTCTTCAGCGCCAAGAGTCTGCATGATGGAAACAAGATGGTGTCGTTCTTTGCGCCTGACCCGGTGCTCTACATCGACGCCGGTTTAGGGTTCTCGTGGCCGTCACGGGCTTCGCTGACGCAGGTCTGGACCAATCCGCCGTTCTCGACTGCGCCCGCGGACGCCCTTTCATACCCGGTGCGGGTCATCGGTGACTGCCACAGCGCGCTCATCGAATTCGTCGACACGCCGAAACTACTCGGCAAGGAATTCCGCTTCCTCAGTTCGATTACGTTCAACGACAAATGTCAGATCGTCCGCTGGATCGACTACTGGGATGGCCGCAGTTCCCAGACGCATCTTCCGATCGGAACCCTCGGCCCTTACCCGCAGGATTTCCACGACAGCATCGTGAATGCGTCGAAGCGGATCAAGAAGGCGGCGCAAGCGCTCCAGGATGCATTGTCGCTGGGCGATGCGGCAAAGGTGGCTGCGCTGTTCACGCCTGACGCGGTTTTCGAGGACATGGCGCTTCATACGCGTGTCCAGGGCCAGTCGCAGATTCAGCGGTATCTGACGCGCGGTCTGATGCTGCTGCCTTACGGGCCCGGCGCCTCCCTCGTCCATGTCGTCGGGAGCGACCAGGGCGGCGGCTGCGAGTGGCACGCCGCGCTGTCCGCAAACCCGCTGCAGCGTGGCAACACCGCGATCGAACTTGACCGCGACGGCAACATCACACGCTTTACGACGATCTATGAC
This sequence comes from Pseudolabrys sp., assembly GCA_035499835.1. Taxonomy (GTDB): domain Bacteria; phylum Pseudomonadota; class Alphaproteobacteria; order Rhizobiales; family Xanthobacteraceae; genus Pseudolabrys. The sequence continues at coordinate 8,155 of DATJYA010000382.1, read as the reverse complement.
TCGTTTCAGTTGACCGACACGGCGTATCAAACGCTCGTGCAGCTGGCCGCGGAGAAATAGAGCGGCGGCATTTTAGGTTGGGCGGAGGCGGGTCGTGTGCTCGGATGACTCGGCTTCGCTTTCGCTCAACCCACCCCCCATGTGTGTTGCGGATTTCTGAATCAGCGGCCTAGTTCAATGCCACCATTTCGTTCAGGTCGTTGAGCTCGCGCTCGGGCGGGAAGTCGAAATATTCGTCCGGCATCTTGCCGCGATTGATCCAGAGCCCGTGAAAGCCGACGGACACGCTCGCCATCACGTCCCAGCGGTTCGACGACACGAAGGTCACATCGCCAGGTTTGCATGCGAAATGATCGGTGACGAGCCCGTAGACCTCCGGCCGCGGCTTGAACATTTTCAGCGCGTCCACCGACAACACCGCGTCGAGATCGGCGCCGATGCCGGCGGCGTCCACCGCGCCCTTGAGCATGTTCGGGGAGCCGTTGGAAAGAATGCCGGTCTTGTGGCCGGCGGCCTTGAGCGCGCGCAGCGCTGTCCGCGCGTCGGGAAAGGCGTCGAGCTTGTAGTAGGCCTCGAGCAGTTGCGGGCGCAGCGCCTTGTCGACCGAGGGAAAGCGGGAGAGCGCATAGTCGAGCGCGCGCTCGGTGAGCGTCCAGAAATCGACGTAGCGGCCGGCGAGCGTCAGCGTCCACGAATACTCGAGCTGTTTGGCCCGCCATGTCTCCGACATGCGGTCGGCTTCAGGTCCCGCGGCGCTGCGAAAACGGCCGATCGCCGCATGTACGTTGAACAGCGTGCCGTAGGCGTCGAAGACGAAAATGCCCATTGATGCCTCCCATCAGCAAATCGCATAGGTTTCCGCGGCGGCGCTGGCGTATGATGACGCCATGAAGCCTCCCCGTTAGTGGAAGCCCATCATCGATGCACGGGTCAAGCCCGCGCACGTGACCATGTGGTGAGGAGACGACAATGGCGGCAAACCAAGCCTGGTCCGCGACCTGGACCTATTTCGACGGCGCCTGGCATGAGGGCAATGTGCCGCTGTGGGGCGCACGCACGCACGCGATCTGGCTCGGCTCCTCGGTGTTCGACGGCGCGCGGGTGTTCGAAGGCGTCGCGCCCGACCTCGATCTGCATTGCGCGCGCGTCAACGCCTCGGCGAAGACGATGTATCTCAAGCCGACAATGTCGGCCGACGAGATCGCCGGTCTCACGCGCGAAGGGATGAAGAAATTCGACAAGGACGTGACGCTCTACGTGCGCCCGATGTACTGGGCCGAGCGGCCCGGCCCGCAGGCGCTGCCGCCGGATCCGGACTCGACGCGCTTTGCGCTGACGCTTTACGATTCGCCGATGCGCAAGCCGGACGGCTTTTCCGTCACGCTGTCGCCGTTCCGCCGCCCGACCTGGGAAACGGCGCCGGTCGACGCCAAGGCCGGCTGCCTTTATCCCAACAATGCGCGCGCGCTGTTCGAGGCGAAGTCGCGCGGCTTCGACAATGCGATCGTCTGCGACGTCGCCGGCAATGTCGCCGAGCTCGCCAATTCCAACGTGTTCATGGGCAAGGACGGCGTCGCCTTCACGCCGATTCCCAATGGCACTTTTCTTGCCGGCATCACCCGCATGCGCGTGATCGGCCTGCTGCGCGATGCCGGTGTCACCGTCATCGAGAAGGCGCTGCGCTATTCCGATTTCGAAACGGCCGATGAGATTTTCGCAACCGGCAATGCGTCCAAGGTGCTGCCGGTAACCCGCATCGGTGACCGTTCGCTGCAACCCGGGCCGCTCTACCGCAAAGCGCGCGAGCTTTACTGGGCCTACGCGCATTCGTAGGCGCGGAAGGCGCAGGCCGAAAAAAGAGCCACATGAAAATTTCTAGGTGATGAAATTGGAAACCGGACGGAGCCGCCGAACACATTACGAATCCGACGACTCCGCCGGCCGGTCGGGTTTGTGGCTAACGCCCGACGGCCCAGACAGCGTAGCGGCTCGCTGCAATGGCGACGATCCAAACCGCGCAACAGCGTGAGCGAGTAAGGTTAAGCGTTAAGAAGTTGTCCGGTCGCGCGGCTTTCGGCGCGTTGAAACAGGTTAATCGAACAGTGCGACCGCCCGTGTCCAGCCGGCGGAGCCGTTTTTGATCTTGTGCGGAAAGCAGGAGACGGTGAAGCCGTGATCCGGAAGCTGTTCGAGGTTGCACAGCTTCTCCATATGGCAATAGGGAATCTCGCGCCCGGCCTTGTGGCCCTCCCAGATGATCGCGGGGTCATGCGTCTCCAGCCAGCGCTTGCGCATGTGGACGAAGGGCACGTCCCAGCCCCAGGCGTCGATACCGGCGACGCGGACGCCGCGCGAGGTGAGATAGAGCGTCGCCTCCCGGCCCATGCCGCAGCCCGCGGTCAGGTATTCCTCGGTGCCGATGCAGGCGCTCGCCCGCGTGTTGACGAGCACGATGTCGAACGGCTTGAGCTCGTGGCCGATGCGCCTGAACTCGGCCTCGACTTCCGCCGCGGTGACGACATGGCCGTCGGGAACCTTGCGGAAGTCGAGCTTGACCCCGGGGCGGAAGAACCAGTCGAGCGGGACCTGGTCGATGGTCATCATCGGCTTACCGTCGATCGTCTTCGACTGAAAATGGATCGGCGCGTCCATGTGCGTGCCGTTATGGGTCCAGAGCTGCACGTATTCGATCGCCCAGCCTTCGCCCTCGGGTAAATTCTCGAGCCGCAGGCCGGGAAAGGTCTCGAGCAGCAGCGGCGCGGTGTCCGCGTTGCTGCGATATTCGATCTTCGGCCGCATGAATGGATGATCGTAGACGGTCTCGTTCTCGAGCGGCGATGACAGATCGACGATGCGGCTGGGCAGTTTCATGGTGTCTCCGGCAGGAAATGTGACAGCGTGTGTGGCGCGCGATGTTAGCGCGCGCGAAAAATCCGCGCCATCGCCCGCGTGCTCGCGCAGGCCGCCTTATTCTCGCGGGGTTGCCGCAAAAAGGTGCAGCAGGTCGTATCGCGTTTTGCTTGCACGGATTCAACGAATCAACGCTAATGATTCGAAGCACCTTGCCACTAGCACACCAAGAGGGAACAAAACCGTCGAGGGGACTCATGTCGGAAATGGAATCTCGCAGGCGAGCCGCGCACGTCATCGTCGTTGCCAACGAAAAAGGCGGGTCGGGCAAGTCCACAGTGGCGATGCATGTTGCCATCGCGCTGATCAAGTCGGGTAAGAGCGTCGCCACCATCGATCTCGATTCGCGGCAACGGACGTTCACGACCTATATCGAGAACCGCCGTCTCTGGGGCGCGCAGACGGGACGCAATCTGGAAACTCCCGAACATTACTGTGTCGAGGGAAAGCTGGATTTTCCGGCGGCCGAAGATCGCGCCGCCGCGTGCACGGCGCTCGCCGACACGGTCCACGCCCAGGCGCAGGTATGTGACTACCTTGTCATCGATACGCCGGGCCATGACAGTTATCTGACGCGCCTCGCGCACACGATGGCGGATACGCTGATCACCCCGCTCAACGACAGCTTTCTCGACCTCGACGTGCTGGCGACCGTCGATCCGGCGACGTTGGCGGTGACCGGCACCAGCCACTACGCGCACGTGGTCGAGGACGCGCGCAGCCAGCGCCAGCTTCTCGACAACATCGTGTTCGACTGGATCGTGATACGCAACCGGCTGTCGAACCTCGGCTCGCGCAACAAGCGCCTGGTCGGAGAAGGCCTGCAGCAGCTCTCGCAGCGACTCAATTTCCGCGTCGTCGACGGCTTGGCCGAGCGCGTGATTTTCCGCGAGTTCTATCCACGCGGCTTGACCGTCCTTGACGATCTCGACGAGGCAACGCTGGGGACGCGGCCAACGCTGTCACATGCCACGGCGCGGATGGAGATCGACAACCTGCTCGGCGCCCTGGGCATTGGCCTGGCGGCGGCGGAAAACACCGAGGTCGACGGCCGGGCTCGCGACGCCGCCTGACGTTTACGGCGGCGGCTGGGTCAACAGCGGCTGCGACGGTCGACCGCGCAGATCGTAGACGGCGGCGTAGACCACGCCGTCGCGCACGATCTGCGCGAGGACAGGTGCCTGCAAGTGCCGGCAGTAAAACGTGCCCAGCGCCAGGGCGAAGTCTGCCTTCTTCTGATCGAAGGTGGTTTCAAATTGCGGCCCGAGTTCGACTCTGGCCGCCGACTGCGGCCCGCAGATCGCCATCACCCAGCGCCGGCCTCCTGGAGCCCGCGCATGGGTTTGCGCGAGCCGCGCCCGCAACGCGAGCGCCCCCTGCTTGAAGGCAAGCCCCCAATAGTCGAGCATGTAGTTGTTTTGCGCTCCGCGCGCGCCGCCGGCCTGCAGGTTGAAGTAGGTGTATTCGTAGGGGTGCAGCCGCACCATGCCGACGACCGGCAGCGACACGCCGGCGATGATGATGGCGGCGAGCGCGGCGATTGCCGGCTTGCCGTAGGGGCCGGCGCGACCGGCGATCCAGCCGACTGCAAGCCCGCCGAGCGCGGCAAACGGCGGCACCACAAACACGAAGTGTCGCAAGCCATTGTAGAGCGCCGGATGCGCCACAATGGCGAGCGCGACAGGGACGATGGCGGCGAGCGCCACGGCGGCGAGGCTGGCGCGGCGATTGAGCGGTGTGCAGCGCCGGCTCGCGGCGATGAAGGCGCCGACCAGCCCGATGAGCCCGAACGCCAGCATGATCTCCGGCAGCTTGAGCATGAACAAGTGCGGCAGATAACTTGCCGGCATGTCGGGCACCGCGATCAGCCGGCCCTCGTAGAGTTCCTTCCATGGCTTCTCGAAGAAGGTGTCGAAATATTCCGCCGCATAGAGCGGGTTGAGCGGCGAAATGACCGACCATGGCCACAGCAGACCCATGATCAGATAGCCGATCGGCAGCGAAGGCCACATCGCGGCGACAAATTGACCGAGGCGCTGCGAGGCCGGCTTCCAGCCATGCATGCGGCTGTCGGCAACAACGATGAGCAGCAGCGCGGCGACGCCGCAGGGCGCGGCAATGCCGGCGAGAATGCGCGAGCCGAAGGCGAGGCCGAGGCCCACGCCGGTCAGCGCCATGGTGCGCGCGCCGGGTTTTGGATATTCGTCGAAGGCGCGCACGATGCCGAGCAGCAGCACCGCCATGGCGGTGGCGAAGGGCGCGTCCTTCGCGTTGATGAACATATGGCCGTAATAGAGCGGACAAGCCGCGAGCAGGATCAGGGCCGCTAGCCCTGCGACCGGCCCGCCCAGGCGGCGGCCGATGCGCCAGGTTGCGAACAGACCAAGGATGCCAACCGCGGCGCCCATGAGCCGGCGCGTCTCGAACAGATCGAACGGCAGGACCTTGGCGGCGAGCGCTGCCGCCATGTCGAAGCCGCCGCCGTATTTATAGAGATTGACGAAGGAGAGCGCGCGCGCGTCGGCAAAGCCGGAGCCATAGAGCTTGAGCAGCAGGTCGCCGTATTGCGAATGGGTGAAATCGTCCCAGCCGAGGCCGTAATCGCGGAAGGTGAACGCCGCGATGACGGCGACCGCCGCAAGAACGAGCACGGCAAGCCAGTCGGCGCGCGTAAACGCCGGCGGCTTGCCGTTGTCGCGGATGGGCCCGGGCGGTTGAATAGCGATGTCGTGCCGTTTCGGCTGTTCGGCGCGAGATAACACCTATTCTGGCCTTGGTCGGGCGTAATCGGAGGCGGTCGTCACTTGCTCGCCGCGTTGAACATCTCCTCGACGTGGTCCCAGTTCACCAGGTGGTCGAGGAAGGCCTTGAGGTAATCGGGCCGCCGGTTGCGGTAGTCGATGTAATAAGAGTGCTCCCACACATCGCAGCCGAGCACCGGTTTTGCCCCATGGACCAGGGGGTTCTCGCCGTTCGCCGTCTTCATCACGGTGAGTTTTCCGTCCTTCACCGCGAGCCAGCACCAGCCCGAGCCGAATTGCGTCGCGCCGGCCTGGGCAAAATCGGTCTTCATTTTCTCCACGCCGCCGAGATCGGAATCGATTTTCGCCTTGAGCTTGCCGGGGATTTTGTCGCCGCCGCCGCCCGCCTTCATCCATTTCCAGAAATGAATGTGATTGTAGTGCTGCCCGGCATTATTGAAGAGCCCGGCATTCTTGCCGAATGAACCCTTCACGACGTCTTCCAGCGACTTGCCTTCGAGCCCGCTGCCCTCGAGCAACTTGTTGCCGTTGTCGACGTAAGCCTTGTGGTGCTTGTCGTGGTGATATTCGAGCGTTTCCCGCGACATATAAGGCGCGAGCGCGTCATAGGCGTACGGCAGATCGGGCAGCGTGAATGACATTAGATCCTCCTTGGGCGACAGACAATGTTTACGAAAAAAAGGCCGGCGTCGGGGTGAACCGGCACCTCCCCGTGCGAGTTCCATCGTTAAGCTAATTAGGCCGTGTGCCGACCTGGAGCAACGGCTCAGGTGAAAGGGCTGGGCTGCGAATGGCGCGTCAAAAGGCCTAGTTCGGCGGCCAAATTGCTGTCCCGGCAGGGCAAATAGCGTTAATGAAGTTTGAGGGTATTTTTTGCTATTTTAACCGTGTCCGTTGCCGTAATAGCCCGCGGAGTGAGAATTCCCCGTTAAGATAAGGGGACACTCGGAGAGACGCCTGCGGGTTCCCAACTGGCGATCTTATAGAGGATCGTAACGCGCATGTCGGTGCTATTGTCTGTCATTGGTGCGATTGCCGTCATGGCGGGCGCGGTCATGGTCGGATTTGGTGTTCCGATCAACGAGTTCAGCTTCGGCAATACCCTCATTGCATCCGGAGTCACCGCTTTCATGGGCGGCCTGGTCATCCTTGGCCTGGGCGCGGTGGTCGGCCAATTGCAGCGCGTCGTCGAGGCGCTGGCGGCGCAGCCGCCGATGCGCGCAACCCGGCCGATGGAATCGTTCGAGCCTCCCGCTCGCGCCACCGCGCCGGCGCGGGTCCCGTTCCCGTCGAGACCCAAGGCCGATATTCGCGAGTCGCGCATTGCCGACAGCCCGCCGGATACGCCGCATGATATTGCCGGCGATGACGCTGAGACGATTGCGCCGATGCTGCGCAACCCGGACGAACCGTCGAGCGCGGCCGAGGATTCCGCCGGGCTACCCTCATCATTGCCGAAAAAGGCGGCTTCATCGTTCAACCCTGCCGCGTCGGGCAGCGCAGAAAAGCGGCCTGAGCCCGCGCCTGATATGGGCTGGCGCGCTCCGTCGCCGCTGCCGCCGGTGCGGCCGCCGCAGACGGGATATTTCGACACCATGTGGCCGGCAGCCGAGGCGCGTCAGGCCAGGACGGCGCCGCCGCCGGAGCCCAAGCACGAGCAAAGGGCCAAACCCCTTTACGAGCCGAAATCGGACTTCAAGGCAGAAACAAGGCCTGACTTCAAACCTGAGCCGCCTGCCGAAAGCGCGCCCTTGGCGAAGCCGGCCGAGCCGGAGCCGGCCAAACCGCAGACCGCGGGCGAGAAGCGCGCCATCGCCATCCTCAAATCGGGTGTCGTCGACGGCATGGGCTACACGCTCTATGTCGACGGCTCGATCGAGGCCGATCTGCCTCAGGGAACGCTGCGCTTTGCCTCGATCAACGAATTGCGCAGCCACCTCGAAAAGAATCCATAAGCAGAGCGTATTGTATGCAATGCCGCCCACATCGTGTCGGGGCGGACTTTTGCGCTTTTCGCCAGCGTGCGAAGCCTAGCCTCTTCAATAACATCACAGCATTCGTCGCAGTCTAGTCGAAAGCCGCTGCAATCTTTTTCTTGCCGTGGCCGGAATTCAACAGTAACGTTCGGGTACTGCCGCGCATGACTACATTATTTGTGCGTAGAGATTTTGCCGGTCACCTCCAGGACAGCGCCGATGAGCGATACCGCCAGCGGAAATTTCATCGAACTGACGGCGAATATCGTGTCCGCCTATGTGAGCAATAATTCAGTTGCGGCCAGCGACATTCCTGGTTTGATCGCCCAGGTTCATTCGGCGCTGTCGCGCGTATCGGGCTCGGTGGGCGATGCGCCAAGTGAGCCGCTGAAGCCGGCGGTTTCGGTGAAAAAATCGATCACGCCCGAATACATTGTCTGTCTCGAGGACGGCAAGAAATTCAAGTCGCTGAAGCGGCATCTTCGCACGCAATACAACATGACGCCC
>DATJYA010000381.1:0-2920 GCA_035499835.1 Pseudolabrys sp. | reverse complement strand
TGGTGGCTGATCCTCAATCTCATCATTCTGACGGTGCGCCCCGGCCGCAAGGGCCGCGACTACGACAAGATCTGGAACAAGGAGCGCAACGAGTCCTTCCTCAAGACCATCACCCGCGCGCAGGCGGAGAAGCTGACCGCGATCCTGCCCGACCGCAGCCTCCTCATCGACTGGGCGATGCGCTACGGCAATCCCTCGATTGCCTCGCGGCTCGATGCCATGCAGGCCGCCGGCTGCGACCGTATCCTCGTCGTGCCGCTCTATCCGCAATATGCCGCGGCGACCACGGCGACCGTCTGCGACAAGGCGTTCGAGGCGCTGGCGCATATGCGCTGGCAGCCGGCCTTGCGCGTCGCGCCCGCTTATTTCGACCAGCCGGTCTATATCGACGCCATCGCCGCTTCGCTCGAACAGGCCCTCGCCAAATTGCCGTTCACGCCGGATGTCATCATCGCTTCGTTCCACGGCATGCCCGAGGAGTATCTGCGCAAGGGAGACCCGTATTACTGCCAGTGCGCCAAGACCGCGCGGCTCCTGCGCGAGCGGCTCAAGCTCGACGAGGGCAGGCTGATGCTGACCTTTCAGTCGCGCTTTGGCACCGCCGAATGGCTCAAGCCCTATACCGACGCAACGATGAAGGCGCTGGCCGAGAAGGGTGTGAAAAATCTCGCCGTGATCACCCCCGGCTTCGCCGCCGACTGCCTGGAGACGCTGGAAGAGATCGCCATGGAGAATGCCGACATCTTCCGTCACGCCGGCGGCGAGAACTTCGCCGCCATCCCCTGCCTCAACGACAGCGACGGCGGCATGGCGGTGCTCCGCGACGTCGTGCTGCGCGAGCTCAAGGGCTGGATTTAGCCGCAAATCCAAGGCTGACGCACGGCAACGCCCCGTTAACCATGCCTGTTTAACGTCCGTTAACCACTCTCGCCGTTCCGCGAGCGTGCGCGTTCGCGCGCGCCGCGGACGAGCCACGGAGGCTGACGACGGACGTGCCGCGCTTTCATTTGCATCGTTTGTACGCGCCGCGCCGCGCTTTGCTCGTCGCCGGTCTGATGCTCGGCGGCACCGGCGCCATGGCGCAGTCGGCGAACTTCGTCGACGCTTTTTCGCCATCGCTGCAGGCCGGTCCGTCGCGTTTCCAGCGGCAGGCGCAAATGAGCCCCGCGCAATTTGCTCCGCCCATCGGTTTCACGCCGCCGGCCGCGGGGGCGGGCGACACCGGTTACGACTCCAGCAATGCCCGCGACAAGCTGAAGGCCAAGCCGAAGTCGCGAACGTCTGCGCATGCGCAGGCGATCGCGCCGGGCGTCCCGGCGCCTGCCGTAACTCCGCCCTATCAGCAACCGCCGCCATCGTCCGCCGGCGAGGCGACCGCCGCCTACGCCCAGGCGCCGGGTTCGGTGCCGCCGGTCGAGTTCGGTCCCATTCGCCAGCCGAAGAAACCCAAGGCGCACAGCGAGCCGGACGATCCCTACGCGCCGCTTGGCGTCGAGGCCGGCGCCTTCACGCTCAAGCCGGCGATTGAATTGATCGGCGGCCACGACAGCAATCCCGGACGCGCGCCGGACGGCAGCGGCGCCTGGCTTTACTCGGTGGCGCCGGAACTGCAGGCGCAGTCGAACTGGTCGCGGCACGAATTGAAGGCCGATCTGCGTGGCAGCTACGACAGCTATTCGCCAGACCAGACGCCGTCGCTGAACCGGCCGTACTTCAACGGCAAGGTCGATGGCCGTATCGACGTTACCCACGATACCCGCATCGATCTCGGCGTGCGCGATATCGTCTCCACCGACAATCCGGGCAGCCCGAATCTGCAGGCCGGTCTTGCCAAGCTGCCGCTGTTCACGACGTTCGGTGGCAGTGCCGGCCTCGGTCAGCGCTTCAGCCGCTTCGAGCTCGAGGTCAAGGGCGACATCGAGCGCACCATCTATCAGGATTCCTCGCTCACCGACGGCACCACCGCGAGCAACGAGGACCGCCAATACAACCAGTACAAAGGCACGCTGCGCGGCAGCTACGAACTGAGCCCCGGCGTCAAGCCGTTTGTCGAAATCGCCGCTGACACCCGCCGCCACGATCTCGAGACCGATTTCTCCGGCTACCAGCGCGATTCAAAAGGCGTCACCGGCAAAGCCGGCTCGACCTTCGAGATCACCAAGGTGCTGACCGGCGAGATCGCGCTCGGTTACACGCACCGGACCTACGAGGATCCACGTTTGCTGGACATCAATGGTCTCATCGGCGACGCCTCGCTGATCTGGACGGCGAGCACGCTGACCACGGTGAAATTCTCCGGCTCCTCTGCGGTCGGGGAGTCGACGGTGCCCGGCGTTTCCGGCGTGCTTTACCGCGACGTCGGCTTGCAGGTCGATCATGCGTTCTGCCGTTGGCTGATCGGCACGGCCAGGATCGGTTTCGGTCAGGACGACTATGTCGGCATGGATCGGCTCGACAACCGCTATTCGGCCGGCCTCGGCCTCACCTACAAGCTCAACCGCAACGCGCAGATCAAGGGCGAGATGCGCGAGGAGTGGCTGCGCTCCAACGTCAGCGGCAACAACTACGACGCCACCATTTTTCTCCTAGGCGTGCGGCTGCAGCAGTGACCTAAGACTTTAGGTTGAGGTCGACTGCCGGTTCGCCTGCGGCACCGCCGCAATTCTGTCCCCAAGCGGCCGCTCGCGCGCAAAAGTAATGATTCCCTGTGACCAGCGTCACAGGCCGTCAGCCAAAACTTGGCTAAGCGTTCGAAACGCCATCGGCGACATCGAGATAAGCAGTATTCCGGCGGCATGGCCGGGATCGGTTCCGGTGGTACAGAGTCAGCCACACCTCTGTACTGTCGGCAGCCCCGCCTGAACTAAATTCGGGCGGGGCTGCAAGCCGGTCTAGGGCGTCAGCGTCGCGCTCGCCACGG